>NZ_JAOECR010000022.1:0-68583 GCF_029836955.1 Stenotrophomonas sp. GD04054
GCAGTATGCCCAGCCACGAGTGGCTGCGCCGTTGGCCGGAAACTCAGTACCGCTTGATCCCCGGCACCGTGCAGCCTTCCAGCTGCGCATGCGCCGACACCGCGTTCTCCTTCTCGCCGCGCGCCAGACGCGACTGCTCGATCGTCGCCCAGTGCCGGCGGCACAGCGGCCCGGTCTTCGAGCCCAGATCCACCGCCTTGCGCGCGAACGTCTCCGCCTGTGCCCATTGGCCCTGCAACAGCGCCAGCTCGGCACGCTCCTGCAACACCGCCGGGTCACCCGCCACGATCTCCAGCGCATGGTCCAGGCTGCTGGCAGCACCGGCCAGGTCGTTGGCCTGGCGCTGCGTCTGTGCGGTCACCCGCAGGTCTTCCACCTGCGAATCACGCAGCGGCTGCACCGACAGCTCCTTGTCGTCCGGACCTGCGGCCGCATCCACCGCAGCCAGGCGCTGTGCCGGCGTGGTGGTATCAACCGGCGGCTTGGCCACCGGCGGTGCGCTGCTGACGCAGGCGGCCAGGGCCAGGCTGAGGCCGGTCAGGGCCAGGGGCTGCAGCAGGGATCGCATGTTCATCGGCATCATCGGCTCGGGGGAGGAGTGGCGGCGGCGGGCGCCGCAGCAGGTTCAGCAGGCGGCTCAGGCTTGCGGTCCAGGCCGAACCAGCTACGCCAGCCACCGCCCTCGCCTTCGGCACCCTGCCCGTCCGGCGACACCGCCGGCGCACACGGTGCATAGGCCGGCGCGTAGCCCACCACGAACGGGAAACGACGCGCGCCCGGACAGCCTTCATCCGTGCTGTTGAGTCCGGTCGGCGCCACCGACTGCCAGTCCAGGCCCTTGTTGCTGACCCGCAGCGGCGCACTCGGCAGGCGCTGGAAGATGCCCGACCAGACCCGCATCGCGCCGGTGGCACCGTACAGGCCGGCCTGCTCGTTCTGGTCGTTGCCGATCCAGATCACCGCCAGATGATCGCCGGTGTAACCGGCGTACCAACTGTCACGGCCATCGTTGGTGGTACCGGTCTTGCCGGCCGGCTGCAGGCGGCCGAGGCCATCGGCGTTGAGCCGCTGCGCGGTGCCGCTGGCAACCACCTGCTGCAGGCCGACACTGATCAGGTTGGCGGCAATCGAGTCGCCTTCCTGGGCCGGTGCCGGGGTCTTGTCGTAACGCTTGAGCAGCTTGCCCTGCGGATCGAGCACGCCACGCACCGCATGCAGCGGCTGGATTTCGCCACCGGACGCGAGGAACTGGTACAGCTGGGCCATCGCGTACGGGCTCTGGTCGGTCGAACCGAGAATCACCGCCGGATTCGCCTCGGCCTTGATGCCGGCCAGCACGTGGATCAGCTGGGTCACGCGCTCGGGGCCGACCTGCATGCCCACGCGCACCGTGGCCTGGTTGTAGGAATGCGCCAGCGCGTCGATCAGGCGCACGGTGCCGTGGCTGCGGTTGTCCGCGTTGCCCGGGTTCCAGTTGCGGCCGCGGCCGAGCTGGACGGTCACCGGTGAATCGTCGACCCAGCTGGCCAGCGAGTAGCGGTCCGGCTGCGCCAACGCGAGCAGGTACACGAACGGCTTGAGCAACGAGCCGACCGGGCGCTGTGCCTCGATGGCGCGGTTGAAGCCGACTTCGGACACTTCACGGCTGCCGATCACCGCCAGCACGTCACCGTTGTGCACGTCGGTCAGCACCATGCCGGCCTGCAGTTCGGGGCGACGCTTGCTCTCCAGCGACTTGATGGTGCGGGTCACCGCGCCTTCGGCATAGGCCTGCGCGGACGGCGACATACCGGTCATCACGCTCAGGCCGGCGCCCTGCAGGGCAGATTCCGGATAGTCGTGACCCAGTTGGCGGCGGACCAGATCGACATAGGCGGGGAAGCGGTTGGCGGCAACCAGGCCCGGCGTCTTGGGCACGCCCAGCGGGGCCTTCAACGCACGCTGGTACTCGGCGTCATCGATCAGCGTGGCTTCGTGCAGTTTGCCCAGCACGAAGTTGCGGCGATCCAGCGCGCGTTCCGGATTGCGCCGCGGGTCGTAGAAGGACGGCCCCTTGACCAGGCCGATCAGCAGAGCGATCTGCTCGGTCTCCAGCGACTGCAGGTCGCGACCGAACCAGAACTCGGCGCCAGAGGACATGCCATGGATGGCCTGGCTGCCACGCTGGCCCAGGTACACCTGGTTGAGGTAGGCCTCGAAGATGGTGCGCTTGTCGTAGCGCGCTTCCATGATCAGCGCGTAGAGCACTTCGTTGAATTTGCGGGTAACCGTCTGCTCCTTGCCGATGCCGAGCAGGCCGCTGCGGGCCAGCTGCTGGGTCAGCGTAGAGGCGCCCTGGCGGCTCTGGCCACCGGAGCGGATGGTTACCCACACCGCGCGCGCGATGCCGGACAGGTCGATGCCGTGGTGGCGGTTGAAGTCCTTGTCCTCCACCGCCTGCAGGCCGGTCACCAGCAGGTCCGGCGCCTCGTCCATGCGGATCAGGCGGCGTTCTTCCTGCTTCTGGCCGTACAGGGTGGCGATGCGGGCCGGGTCCAACCGCGCGGCCTTCAAGGCCTTGCGGTTGTCGGCGTCGCGCAGCGAGGCGACCGCACCATCGGCCAGTGACAACTCGAGCCGGCGCGGGGCAACCCGGCCATCGACGTCGTTGTAGCCGCGGCTGGAGATGACGAAGCGCCCGCCGTTCACCGCATAGGTGGCCGGCTCCTTGCCCTGGCCGTCATCGCGGTAGGCGGAGGCGGCCAGCTCGGTCTTCAGCGTGGACGCATCCATCGCCTTGCCGGGGGTGAGCACCAGCGGGCGCGCGTAGACGCGCGTCGGGATCTGCCAGCGCAGCTCGCCGAAACGCTGGGTCACCTGCTGGTTCAGGTACAGCGTATAGGGAATGAGGAAACCCAATCCCAACGCGACCGCAGCCATGCTCCAGGTGATCAGCCGGCGCCGCCACAGCGGGCCGTTGTCCTGCTGGTCGTCGTCGTCGAAATCGTCGATGTCGTCGGAATCGTAGCGTCGGGGCACGGGAATGCGAGAATGTAGGGTCTGGCGAGTCTACCCCAGCCGCTGCGGCTGGCGAATTCTCCCGGGTTCCCCTGCTTAAGCTGGAGTTGCAACCGGATGGCGATGTCCCTGGCCGAGATCCGATACCTGATCAACCGCCTCACGGGCCTGGCCCGCCGGAGCCTGGCCAGCCTGCGTACCCGTGGGTGGCGGGCGACCTGGCAGCGCATCCGCGTGCATACCCAGCGCGCCGTTCCCGCGCCGCGAACGCCGCTCTTCCTGCCGCCGGCACAGGATTTCGCCCCCTTCACGGTGCCGTTCAGCGAAACGCCGGAAGTGAGTATCGTCATCCCGGTCTACAACCACGTCGGCCATACCCTGGCCTGCCTGCGCGCCCTGGCGGCACATCCGCCGCTGGCGGCGTGCGAGATCCTGGTCGTGGATGACGGCAGCAGCGACGCCACCGTGCAGTGGATGCCGCAGGTCGCCGGACTGCGCTATGAGGTGCGCGAGCACAACGGCGGCTTCATCGAGGCCTGCAACGATGGCGTGTCGCGCGCACGCGGCCGCTATGTGGTGCTGCTCAACAACGATACGGTGCCACAGCCGGGCTGGCTGGATGCCCTGCTGGACACGTTCGCCAGCACACCCGACGCCGGCCTGGTCGGCAGCCAGCTGCTGTACCCGGATGGCCGCCTGCAGGAATCAGGGGGTGTGATCTTCGCCAACGGCAGCGGCTGGAGCTACGGCCGTTTCGAGGCGGCGGACGACCCACGCTTTGCCAGCCTGCGCGACGTCGACTACTGCTCCGGCGCGGCGCTGATGCTGCCGCGCGCCCTCTGGCAGCAGCTGGGCGGCTTCGATACCCGTTACAAGCCGGCGTACTACGAGGACACCGACCTGGCCTTCCGCGTTCGCGCCCAGGGCCTGCGTGTGCTGGTGCAACCAGCCAGCCGGGTGATCCACGATGAAGGCACCAGCAACGGCACCGATACCGGCAGCGGTGTGAAGGCCTACCAGGTGCGCAACCAGGCCATCTTCGCCGCCCGCTGGGCCACCGAGCTGGCCCGCCATCCGGCGGTGGGCGAAGTGCCGTCACCCGCGCTGCTGCTGCGTGGCCGACGCCAGGTGTTGATCCTGGACGAGGAAGTACCCCAGCCGGATCGCGATTCGGCGTCACTGCGCCAGGTGAACCTGATCCGCCTGCTGCTGCAGGGCGGCGCTCATGTGGTGTTTGTTCCCACCCGCCGCGAACATGGCGGTGCCGCCACCGAAGCACTGCAGCGGATGGGCGTGGAAGTCTGGTATGCGCCGTTCCTCGATGGCGTCGCCAGCTGGCTGCGAACGCACGGTGCGCGTTTCCACGTGGCGCTGCTGGTCCGCCACCATGTCGCCCACGAGTGCCTGCCGCTGCTGAAGCGCTATGCGCCGCAGGCCCGCACCGTGTTCGACACCGTGGACCTGCACTACCTGCGCGAACGTCGTGGTGCCGAAGTCGCCGGTGATGCCGGGTTGCTGCGCGCCGCCGAGCGCACCCGCGCCAGCGAGCTGGCGGTGATGGAGCAGTGCGACGTCACCGTGCTGGTCAGTGCCGCCGAGCGCGAGCAGCTGCAGGCCGACGCCCCTTCCGTGCAGGTGGAGCTGATCTCCAACCTGCACGACGTCGCCGGCGCGGGCAAGTCGTTCGAACAGCGCCATGATCTGGTGTTTGTCGGCGGCTTCCGCCATCCGCCGAACCTGGATGCCATGGAGTGGTTCATCGGCGAAGTCTTTGCCGGCATCCGCGCCCGCCTGCCCGAGGTACGCCTGCACTGCATCGGTGCCGCCACACCGGAATCGCTGCTGGCATTGGCCGCACGCCAGCCCGGCGTGCAGATGCACGGTTTCGTCGAGGACATCACGCCCTACATGGACGGCGCACGCATTTCCATCGCGCCGCTGCGTTTCGGCGCCGGCGTGAAGGGCAAGATCAACCTGAGCATGGCCCATGGCCAGCCGGTGGTAGGTACCACCTGCGCCGTGGAAGGAATGCACCTGCACCCGGGCCAGGACGTGCTGGTGGCGGATGATGCGGCGGGCTTCGCCGATGCGGTGGTCCGCCTGTACCAGGATCCGCAGCTGTGGCAGCAGTTGTCCGACGCCGGCCTGGCCAACATCGCAGAGCACTTCTCCCTCGACGCTGCCCGCGCGACCGTGCAGCGGGTGTTCTTCACCTAATCCGGGCGACCGCCGGCGCGGCGCAGGCGGTCTTCGAACGCCGGCAGCTCGGCCAGGTCCGGTTGCAGCAACCGTGCCTGTTCGGCGGCGTGTGCGGCAAACGCCAGGTCTCCATTGCCGAGCCGTTCGCTGCCGATCGCCAGCCAGCGCTGGGCCAGGCGCAGGCGTGCCGAGGGAAGTCCAACCGCGGTCGGCGACAGGGTCTGCCACGCCTGCAGGCAGGCACCTGCGGCCTGCACGCGGTTCTGCCGCAGGTTGTCGTCGAAGCAGCGGCGACTGGCGGGCAGCAGCCGCGCTGCGGCAGCCTTCACCCGTGCATCGCGTGGCGCCAGTGACTGCGCTTCGCGCAACGCGTCGAACGCACTGTGCCCGGGGGGGCTGATCCATTGCCCGGCACGTTCGGCGCGCTCGATCCTGCGCAGGTGGTCGCGCAGTTGGCGCTCGCGCTGCGTGTTGCTGACCGCCGGCTGCTGCAGCGCCTTCTGCGCCTGTTGGGCGCGCTGCAGGCGTTGCGCGAGCTGCTGTTGCGCCGCCGGCGAAGCACCCAGTTCCGCTGCCAGTGCGGCATCGGCCTGCGCCGCTTCGAACTGGAAATCGTCGGCCTGCTGCTGGCTGCGTGCCAGCACCGCCTGCAAGGTCTGTTCGCGGCCGCGCTGGGCACTGGAATCATCAACCGCCACTGCCAGCACGGCGAGAAATCCCTTCGCTGCGGATTCCAGCTGCCGACGCTGCAAGGCGCGCTGGGCCTGGCGCAGGCGCTGGTCGACGGCCTGTGCCAGTGCTTCCTGGCTGGCGGGCAGATCGGCGTGGCCGGCATCGAACTGGCGCGCACGCTGCAGTATCGCGGCTGCCTCGGCCAGCTCGCCGCGCCCGGCCAGGATGCGGGCCTGCTGCAGCAGATCGCTCAGTGCGTCCTCGCGACCTTCCAGCGCCGGTAGATTGTCCGGCTGCAGTACCAGGATGCGCTGGAACAGGGGCAGCGCGCTGCTGTCACCGTCGTCCAGCCGGCCCGCTGCAAAGGCGTTGCGCGCCTGCGCCAGCAGTGCACCGATGCCGGCTCCTGCGCTGCGCCGGGCCTGCAGCTGGCGTGCCACGGCATCCGCATCGCCCTGCGGCACCTGCAGTTCCCGGGCCAGTGCCAGCGCCTGCGCGCTGCCTTCGAGGTCGTTGGCCTGCAGTTTTTCGCTGGCCTGCTGCAGGGCCGCGGCGCCGGTACGGGCCAGCCCCTCACGGGCCTGCGGACGATCACCATCCAGCGCCAGCACGGCCTGGTAGCGCTCACGCGCACCACTGCCATCGGCGGCACTCAGCCGCCCAGCCGCCAGTGCGCGATCGCCTTCGGCCAGCAACTGTTCAATCTGAGGCTCATCCCAGAACCAGTCGGCCAGCGGCTTGCGCAGCAGCACCAGCAGCACGAACACCGCCAGCGCCGCGACCAGCGCCCAGCGCCACACCCGGCGCGCGTGACGTGCCTGCAGCCACCACCAACGGCCTTCGCGGCGGACGCGGTCCAGCGCAGGATGTTCAGCGCCATGCGGGCGATGCGGAGGCTCGCGTTCCATGCGTGCAGGGTAGCCGGGGCAGCGTGAAGCTCAGCCGAGGCGACGCGCCTCGCTCACGCCGGGCAGCGCATCCAGCTTGCCCAGCAGGGTCGACAGCTGGCCGTAGTCGCTCACCTTCAGGCGCAGGCGCAGGTGGGCACGGCCACTGTTGCGCACGTTGTCACTGTGGATGTCGAGCACGTAGGCGTCTTCCTGGGCGATCAGGTTGGTGATGTCCTTCAGCAGCCAGCGGCGGTCGACCGCGCTGACCACCACGTCCACTTCGTAGCCGCCACCGGCCTGGCCCCACTCCACCGGCAGGATGCGCTGCGGGCTGGTGGCTGCCAGCCGGGCCAGCGCGGCACAGTCTGCACGATGCACGGTGACACCCCGGCTACGGGTCAGGTAGCCGACGATCGGTTCACCGGCCACTGGCTGGCAGCAACGCGCCAGCTGCACCAGCAGGTTGCCCACGCCCTGCACGGTGAACTTGGACTTGCCCAGGTTCTCGCGGCGCGCGGTCGGCCGCGGCAGGGCTGGCGCGGGCGTCGGCTGGCTCGCTGCACGTTCGGCTTCCAGCAGGGTACGACTGACCTGGTTCGGGCCGGTGTCACCGAGCGCCACCTGGATGTAGAGGTCGTCAACGCTGTCGGCATGGAACTTCTTCGCCGCCACCGCCAGATCAGAATGCTGCAGGCCCAGACGCTTCAGCTCGCGCTCGAGCAGTTCGCGCCCGGCCTGCACGTTGCGCGCGCGGTCCAGCTTGTGGAACCAGCTGCGTACTTTTTCGCGCGAGCGGTTGCTGGCCAGGAAGCCGTTGGCCGGCATCAGCCAGTCGCGGCGCGGATCGGCCTCCTTGCCGGTCAGGATCTCGACGCGGTCGCCGCTGCGCAGGCGGTAGGTCAGCGGCACGATACGGCCATTGACCTTCGCACCACGGCAGCGGTGGCCCACCATCGTGTGCACCTGGTAGGCGAAATCGAGCGGCGTGGCGCCCTGCGGCAGGTCCAGCACCTCGTCCTTCGGGCTCAGTGCATAGACCCGGTCCTCGGTCAGCTCGGCATCGAGCGCCCCGGCCAGTTCATTGCCCTGCCCATCCTGCGCCTGCTCCAGCAGCTGGCGCATCCAGGTGATCTTGCGGTCGAAGGACTTCTCCGCGCCCTTGCCGCCTTCCTTGTACTTCCAGTGCGCGGCCACGCCCAGCTCGGCCTGCGAATGCATCTCGTGGGTACGGATCTGCACTTCGATGGTGCGCCCTTCCGGGCCGACCACGGCGGTATGCAGCGAGCGATAGTCGTTGGCCTTGGGCCGGGCGATGTAGTCGTCGAACTCGCTGGGCACCGGCGCCCACAGTGCATGCACCACGCCCAGCGCGGCGTAGCAGGCGGCGACATCGTCGACCATGACGCGCACCGCACGGATGTCGTACAGCTGGTCGAACGCCAGCCGCTTCTTCTGCATCTTCCGCCAGATGCTGTAGATGTGCTTCGGGCGGCCACTGACCTCGGCCTTGATGCCCTGCGCGACCAGTTCGCGCGACAGCACCTTCTTGACGTTCTCGACGTAGCGCTCGCGGGCGATGCGGGTTTCGTCCACCTCCCGCGCAATGCGCCGGTAGGTCTCCGGTTCCAGGTGGCGGAACGCCAGGTCCTCCAGCTCCCACTTCAGCTGCCAGATGCCCAGGCGGTTGGCCAACGGCGCATGGATGTCGCGGGTCAGCTGCGCCAGCGCGCGGCGTTGCTCGTCGTCCAGCTTGTCGGCCGCGCGCATGCGCGCCAGCTGCCGCGCCAGCAGGATGGGCACCACGCGCAGGTCACGGATGATCGCCAGCAGCAGGCGGCGCAGGCCCTCGCTGTTGCGCCCGGCCTCACGTCCGGCATGCAGTGCCCAGACCGGGTCGGCCGCATCCTGGCCATCCAGCAGGCCGATCACTGCGGCCTTGTGGTTGCCCAGCGGCAGTTGCTCCAGGCTGGCGCGCAGGCCGGGCAGATCGAACAGCAGGGCCGCGACCACCGCGCCTTCGTCGGCCGAGAGCATCGCCAGTGCGTCGAGGGTGTCGCCCAGCACCGACCAGCTGGCGCGCATCTGATGGTCGCAGTCCGGCGCTTCCCAGTGCCCGCGCAGGGCCTGGCGCAGCGGAGCAGGCAGCACGGCTGCCGAGGGGCGGTTCAACAAGGCATCCAGGCCGGGGACGGAAGCGCGGTTCACAGCATCGAGCAGGCAAGACAGAGGCCCCTACACTAGCGCCGGCGCCGTTCAGGGACAATCACCGCGGCCACCATCACCTGGCATGAAGACATGCCGCTACACTCGCGGGCAAACCCAGGAGAGTCCCGACATGTCCTCGATCGTCCCGCGTTTCCGCCTACGGCTGCTGGCCTGTGCCGCACTGTTGCTGTCCCTGTCGGCGCCTGCGCTGGCCCAGCGCGTGGTGGAGGGTGACCTGCAGCAGCAGATGTCACCGGCCGAGTTCAAGGCGGCCGGCCTGGACAAGCTCAACGCGCAGGAACTGGCCACGCTGAACCGCTGGCTGCAGGGCAAGGTCGAAGCGGCCACCACCCAGGCGGTTGCGGCCGTACGGGAAACGGCGCGCGAGGAAGGCCGTCAGGAAGTGATCGTGAAGAATCGCGGCTTCTTCGATTTCGGCAGCAGCGAGCCGATCACCGGCGTGCTGCAGGGCGAGTTCCGCGGCTTCGGCAAAGGCCGCGTCTACGTGCTGGACAACGGCCAGGAATGGGAGCAGACCGATGCAAGCACCCTGGCCGGTGTGCGCAAGCAGTCCCCCGCCGTCAGCATCAAGCCCGGTGTGATGGGCGTGTGGTACCTGAAGGTCGACGGCGTGAACACCCAGCCGAAGGTGCGCCGAACCAAGTAACGCCGTGACGTTGCTGCAGAGCCGAGCGTGGGCTCGGCTCTGCAGCAACGACGTCACGCCTGGCGCAATGCGGTCACCCGCTGCGCCAGCTTCTTCGCCGAGATGCCGGTGCGCGCACCCAGCTCCTGCGCGAACAGCGATACCCGCAGCTCTTCCAGGTCCCAGCGCAGGGCCTGCCATTGCGGGCGTTCGCGCAGTCCCTGCTGCTCCCCCGCTGCCAACGCCTCCAGGAACGGATGCAGTTCCAGCATGCGTGCCTGGTCACGTGGCGGATCACGCTTGGCACGCTCGGTACGCAGGATCATCGCCTTCAGGTAGCGCGGGTACTGCGCCAGCGCGTCGGCCGGCGTGTCACGCAGGAAGCCGGGATGGATCAGCCCGACCAGCTGCGCTTCCATGTCGTCCAGATTGCCGCGCGCCCAACCCATCAACGGTGCTTCCAGCATCGGCTTCAGTTCCGCCACCAGGGCCAGGATGGTCTCGGCCAGTTTCAGCCGCGACATGGCCTCGCCGAACAACGCCTTGGCCGCATGCTCACGTCGCTGTTCGAAGGCCGCCGCATCGCGGATGTCTTCCAGGCCCTCGGCCAGCACCGCGTTCATCGCCGCATCGACCAGGTCGCCACGCAGGCGCTCCTGCGACTCGATCGCCGCATACAACAGGCCGGTCTTGGCACCGACCGGCAGCTGCTTGCGCGCCTGCTTCACCTTCTCGGCCAGGGCAATCTCCAGCAGCCGGCGCACGCCCAGCGGATGGGCCTCCTGCGCCTGCTGGCGATCGGCAAAGATGCGCAGCGCCACGCTGTCGCCCTCGTCCAGCAGCGCCGGATAAGCCGGCACGCCCGCTTCACCGGGTACCTGCAGCGGAATCGGCGTGGCCGGGAACGTGCGCAGGCCATCGGCGGCCATCTCGCGCCCAGCGCGTGCAGCGAACGCATCGCCGGCACGACCACCGAATTTCGCGCGCAGTGCGTCCAGATCGCGCGAGGTCGCCAGCACCTTGCCCTGCTCGTCGCGCAGCCGCAGGTTCATGTGCAGGTGCGGTTCGATCGAACCAGGCTCGAAATCGAGCGCGGTCACCGTTGCGCCGGTCGCACGTGACAGGAAGCGCGCCAGTTCGCCGGTAATGGCATCGGCGCTGGGCTGCGGGAACGCCTCGTAGAACGCGCGACCGAAGTCCGGTGCCGGCACGTAGTTGCGGCGCATCGCCTTGGGCAGGCTGCGGATCAGTGCCGAGGCCTTGTCGGCGACGAAACCCGGCGCCAGCCAGCCCAGTTGCACCGGGTCGAGTGCGTTGAGCAGGTGCAGCGGTACGTCCAGTGTCACGCCATCGTCGTCGGCACCCGGCTCGAAGCGGTAATGCAGTGGCAGGCGCGCCTGGCCCAGCGGCAGGTACTTCGGATAGCGCTCCTGTTCGCTGCCCTCACCCGGCAACAGATCGACCAGGGACCAGTGCAGGGTCTTGCGCTGTTCCGGCGCCAGCCCCTTCCACCAGGTGTCCAGACCCGCCGCCGAATGGATCTGTGGCGGCACCCGGTCCAGGTACCAGCGGGCCTGCCAGTCCTCGTCGGCCACGATGCCGGCGCGGCGCAGCTTGGCTTCTTCCTCGCGGGCGACCTCCAGCACTTTCTGGTTGTCGGCCACGAAGCTGGCGCGGGTGTTGATCTCGCCGGTCACCAGTGCCTGGCGCACGAAGATGTCGTGCGCTTCGCCCGGCGCGATGCGGCCGTAGTGCACCGGCTTCTTCGGCGCCAGCACCAGGCCGAACAGGCTGATCTGCTCGGAGGCCAGCACCTGGCCCTGTGCGCGCGACCAGTGCGGGTCGAAGTGCTTGCGCAGCAGCAGGTGCGGCAGTTCGGCGATGACCCAGTCCGGCTCGATCGCCGCCAGGGTCATGCCCCACACCTTCTGCGTATCCAGCAGATTGGCCACCAGCAGCCATGGCGGCGGACGCTTGGACAGGGCCGAGCCCGGGAACGGCAGGAAGCGGCGCTGGCGCGGCGCCTGGAAGTCACCCTTCTCGGTGCGGTGGCCGATCTGCGTCGGCAGGCCCGCCACCAGCGCCCGGTGCAGGGTCTGGTACGCAGCGGCACGCACGCGTTCGCTGAAACCGCCGCCCACCGGCGCCTGTTCCTTCTGCGCACGCACGGGCACCGGCGCCGGGGCCGCCTCGGCCTTGCCCTCGCGGGCCAGGCGCGCGGCACGGTGCAGCTGGCCACGAGTGGCTTTCACTGCGGCGGCATCATCACGCGCCGGGGCGGGTGCACTGCTGCCGGCCAGCAGCGGTGCCATCGAGGCCTCGTTGGCTTCTTCCTTCCAGCCCAGTTCCTCACACAGCAGGCGCAGTTGGCGATGCAGCTCGCGCCACTCGCGCATGCGCAGGAAGCCAAGGAAGTGGCGGCTGCACCAGTCGCGCAGCTTGGACTGGGTCAGGTCTTCATGGGCCTGCCGATAGGCATCCCACAGGCGCAGCACACCAACGAATTCGGACCGCCCATCGGCGAACTGCGCATGCGCGCTGTCGGCCGCGCCACGCGCTTCCGGCGGGCGCTCGCGCGGGTCCTGGATGCCCAGGAACGAGGCGATCACCAGCATCGGCCGCAGGCAGCCGGCGGCCTGCGCGGCCACCAGCATGCGCGCCAGCTTCACGTCCACCGGCAGGCGTGCCATCTGCTTGCCGATGGTGGTCATGCGCCGCTCGGCGTCGATCGCGCCCAGTTCGGTCAGCTGCTGCCAGCCATCGGCCACCGCACGCTCGTCCGGCGCTTCCAGGAACGGGAACTCTTCGATGCGGCCCAGGCCCAGCTGCAGCATGCGCAGGATCACCCCGGCCAGGCTGGAGCGGCGGATTTCCGGATCGGTGAACTCGGGCCGCGCCTGGAAATCGGCCTCGGCATACAGGCGGTAGCAGATGCCCTCGGCGATACGGCCGCAGCGGCCCTTGCGCTGGTTGGCGCTGGCCTGCGAGATCGGCTCGATGTGCAGGCGGTCCAGCTTGTTGCGCGGGCTGTAGCGCTTGACGCGGGCAAAGCCCGGATCGACCACGTAGCGGATGCGCGGCACCGTCAGCGAGGTTTCCGCCACGTTGGTGGCCAGCACGATGCGCCGGTTCGGCCCGGGGTTGAACACCCGGTCCTGGTCCTGGTTGGAAAGGCGCGCGTACAGCGGCAGCACCTCGGTATTGCGGTACTTGCGGCGTTCCAGCGACTGGTGCGCATCGCGGATCTCGCGTTCGCCCGGCAGGAAGATCAGCACGTCGCCGCGCGCATCCAGGCGGGTGATCTCGTCGATGGCCGACACGATGGCGTCATTGACGGTGCGTTCGCCCTGGTCTTCGCCCTCGCCTTCCAGCGCGCGATAGCGCACTTCCACCGGGTAGGTGCGGCCTTCAACGCTGATCACCGGCGCATTGTCGAAATGCTGGGCGAAGCGTTCGGTGTCGATGGTGGCCGAAGTGACGATCAGCTTCAGGTCCGGGCGCTTGCGCAGCAGCTGCTTCAGGTAGCCCAGCAGGAAGTCGATGTTGAGGCTGCGTTCGTGCGCCTCGTCGACGATGATCGTGTCGTAGTTCGACAACCAGCGGTCACTGGCAATTTCCGCCAGCAGGATGCCGTCGGTCATGAACTTGATGCGGCTGTCTTCGCTGACCTTGTCGTTGAAGCGCACCTGGTAGCCGACCAGCTGGCCCAGTTCGCTCTGCAGTTCCTGCGCCACGCGGCTGGCCACCGCACGTGCGGCAATCCGTCGCGGCTGGGTGCAGCCGATCATGCCGGCCTGGCCACGGCCTGCGGCCAGGCACAGTTTCGGCAGCTGGGTGGTCTTGCCCGAGCCGGTTTCACCAGCGATCACCACGACCTGGTGGTCGCGGATCAGCCCGATGATGGCGTCGGCTTCACGCGCAATCGGCAGCTGCGGGTCCAGAGTAATGGACGGCTGCTGCTGCGCCCGTGTCATCCGGCGCTGCACCGACGCCTGCAAGGCCTGCTCGAAGGTGGCGGCCAGTGCCGCATCCTGTGGCTTGGCCTGGCATCGCGAGAGCATCCCCAGCAAACGGCCCCGGTCGCGGCTCATGGCGCCGTCGATGGCGGCGCGCTGTTGGCGCAGGCGGGGCGATGGATTTTTATCGATAGAGTTCATCAATCGGTTCGTTCAAAACTTTGAAAGCGACCAGTCATCACGACCGGTTTATTGTGAAGGCCAACGATTCCACAAGGAGGAACCCCATGGCGAAGACCAAGAGCACGACCAAGGCCAAGACCGGCAAGCAGAAGCTTGCAGCGGCGGCACCGTCGGCGCCGAACATCGATATCGGGATCACCCAGGGCGACCGCAAGAAGATCGCCGACGGTCTGTCGCGCTTCCAGGCCGATGCGTTCACGCTCTACCTGAAGACGCACAACTTCCACTGGAACGTGACCGGGTCGATGTTCAACTCGCTGCACACCATGTTCGAGACGCAGTACACCGAGCAGTGGGCGGCACTGGACGACGTGGCCGAGCGCATCCGCGCGCTGGGCTTCAATGCCCCGGGCTCCTACCGGGAATTCGCTGCGCTGACCTCGATCGCCGAGGAACCGGGCCTGACCGACAGTGCGGACTGGCGTGAAATGGTACGCCAGTTGGTGGTCGCCAACGAAGCGGTCTGCCGTACGGCACGTGAAGTGCTGGACGTGGCGGCCAAGGGTGAAGACGCCCCGACCGAGGATCTGATGACCCAGCGCCTGCAGACCCACGAGAAGTACGCCTGGATGCTGCGCTCGCTGCTTCAGTAAGAGTTTGGGGGCCCCGGCAGGGTTGCGCCCTGCACCCGCAGAGGCCTTGAAGCCAAGGCCAGAGCCAGAGCAGAAGCTGGCTATCTGTGGGTTGGCGGGATGGGGTCCGCTCTGGTAGGTGTCGACCTTGGTCGACACGGATGAATTCACTCGATATCTGACAGATGTGTCGACCAAGGTCGACACCTACCAACAGCCGCGTGAACCTGTCGAGGGCGAGGCGGTGTCGGATTGCGGGGTGTCAGCCGCATGAATGCGGCTGCCAAGCCTACAGGGACGTACTTGCGGCGTCCCCGCAATCCAACACCGCCCCGCCAACCCACGGATCACCCCAGAGCCGGCTGTTGCCTTTGACGTTGCTCTGGCTTGCAGGCTTCTGCAGGTGCAGGGCGCAGCCCTGCCGAGACACCCCCGCCGGGGTAAACTAGCCGGATGGCTTCCCGTCCCGCGCACGACCTGCTTCAACGCGTCTTTGGTTACGACGATTTCCGTGGTCCCCAGCAGGACATCGTGGAGCATGTGGCTGCCGGTCATGATGCCCTGGTGCTGATGCCCACCGGCGGCGGCAAGTCGCTCTGCTACCAGGTGCCGGCCCTGTTGCGTGACGGTTGTGGCATCGTCATCTCGCCGCTGATCGCGCTGATGCAGGATCAGGTCGAAGCCCTGCGCCAGCTCGGCGTGCGTGCCGAGTACCTGAACTCGACCCTGGACGCCGAGACCGCCGGCCGCGTCGAGCGCGAACTGCTCGCTGGCGAGCTGGACATGCTCTATGTCGCCCCCGAGCGCCTGCTAACCGGCCGCTTCCTGTCGCTGCTGTCGCGCAGCCGCATCGCCCTGTTCGCCATCGACGAAGCGCACTGCGTGTCGCAGTGGGGCCACGACTTCCGCCCGGAATACCGCCAGCTGACCGTGCTGCACGAGCGCTGGCCACAGATCCCGCGGATCGCGCTCACCGCCACCGCCGATCCGCCGACCCAGCGCGAGATCGCCGAGCGCCTCGATCTGCAGGAAGCACGCCACTTCGTCAGCTCCTTCGACCGCCCCAACATCCGCTACACCGTGGTGCAGAAGGACAACGTCCGCAAGCAGCTGACCGATTTCCTGCGCGGCCACCGCGGCGAGGCCGGCATCGTCTACTGCATGTCGCGGCGCAAGGTCGAAGAGACCGCCGAATTCCTCTGCGGCCAGGGCTTCAACGCCCTGCCCTACCATGCTGGCCTGCCACCGGAAGTACGCGCCAGCAACCAGCGCCGCTTCCTGCGCGAGGACGGTATCGTGATGTGCGCCACCATCGCCTTCGGCATGGGCATCGACAAGCCGGACGTGCGCTTCGTCGCGCATACCGACCTGCCCAAGTCGATGGAAGGCTACTACCAGGAAACCGGCCGCGCCGGCCGTGATGGCGAGGCCGCCGAGGCCTGGCTGTGCTACGGCCTGGGTGACGTGGTGCTGCTCAAGCAGATGATCGAGCAGTCCGAAGCCGGCGAAGAGCGCAAGCAGCTGGAGCGGTCCAAGCTGGACCACCTGCTGGGCTACTGCGAGTCGATGCAGTGCCGTCGCCAGGTGCTGCTGGCCGGTTTCGGCGAGACCTATCCCCAGCCCTGCGGCAACTGCGACAACTGCCTGACCCCGCCCGCCTCCTGGGACGCGACCATTCCGGCGCAGAAGGCACTGAGCTGTGTCTATCGCAGCGGCCAGCGTTTCGGCGTCGGCCACCTGATCGATGTCCTGCGCGGCAGCGAGAACGAAAAGGTCAAGCAGCAGGGCCACGACAAGCTCAGCACCTACGCGATCGGCCGTGACCTGGATGCACGCACCTGGCGCAGCGTGTTCCGCCAACTGGTCGCCGCCAGCTTGCTGGAAGTGGACAGCGAGGGCCACGGTGGCCTGCGCCTGACCGATGCCAGCCGCGACGTGCTGACCGGCCGCCGCCAGATCAGCATGCGCCGCGATCCGGCCAGCAGTACCAGCGGCCGCGAGCGCAGCGCACAGCGTACCGGGCTGTCGGTGCTGCCGCAGGATCTGGCCCTGTTCAACGCCCTGCGCGGCCTGCGCGCCGAGCTGGCCCGCGAACAGAACGTGCCGGCCTTCGTGATCTTCCACGACAGCACTCTGCGCAACATCGCCGAACAGCGCCCGACCAGCCTGGACGAACTGGCCCGGGTCGGCGGCATCGGCGGCACCAAGCTGAGCCGTTACGGCCCGCGCCTGGTCGAGATCGTGCGCGAAGAAGGGTAGCGGCTCTACATTGGTGCTGCTCCAACCTTGAACCGGCCATTCAGCCGGAAGTGCATCCGCGCCCGCTTGCAGCTAGATTAGCGTCATGTCCCTGGCCTCGACCCTGCTCCGTGTCGTGCTCATGCTCAGCCTGTTGCTCAACGGGCTGAACGCGGCCATGGCCAGCGGTCACGAGGAAATGGGCCGGATGGCCCACGCCGCAGCCGCTGCCGTTGATGGCGGCACCGCCGACTGCCACCACCACGCCGGCCTGCAGGCCGACGAGGCTCCGCAGGCCAAGGCCCCCGCCCATGATGCTCATTGCCAGATCAAGGACTGCGTGCGCAGCTGTGCCCAGCACCCGCTGCTGGTAGTGCTGCCGTTGCCGGTCATGGCCGGCCCGGCGCTGTCGCTGGCCCCGCAGCCGATGCCGGCCACTGGCCGTCCGGCGCCGCCACTGCCGCCGATTTCGCGTCCTCCCATCGGCTGATTCCACACGCACCGTGCGCCCTGCGCACCGCAGCCGGCCGCCTGCCGGCGTCTTTACGTGTCTGGAGTCACCACCATGAATACCCGTATTCCCCCCGGTCCGGGCGCTGTGCCCATGCCGTCGCGCCGCCTGTTCGTGCAGGGCCTGGCCGCCGGCGGCGTGGTTGCCGGCATCGCCGCTGTCGGCGTGCCGCAGCGCGCGCTCGCCGCCGCCACGGCCGCCCCACGGCTGGCCGGCGCCCCCGCCGTGCTCAGCGACACCCGCATCGAACTGGCCATCGGCGAATCGCTGGCCAATTTCACCGGCCGCACCCGCCCGGCGATCACCGTCAACGGCTCGCTGCCGGCACCGATCCTGCGCTGGCGCGAAGGCCAGACCGTCGACCTGTTCGTGCGCAACACGCTGGAACGCCACCCGACCTCGATCCACTGGCACGGCATCCTGCTGCCCGCCAACATGGACGGCGTGCCCGGCCTGAGCTTCAACGGCATCGGCCCTGGTGAGACCTACCACTACCACTTCGAGCTGAAGCAGTCGGGCACCTACTGGTACCACAGCCACTCCATGTTCCAGGAGCAGGCTGGTCTGTACGGCGCGCTGATCATCGACCCGGCCGAACCGGCGCCGTACCACCACGACCGCGAGCACGTGATCATGCTGTCGGACTGGACCGACATGGACCCGGGCGCGCTGTTCCGCCGCATGAAGAAGCTGGCCGAGCACGACAACTACTACAAGCGCACCCTGCCCGACTTCCTGCGCGACGCGAAACGCGACGGCTGGTCGGCGGCGCTGTCCGACCGTGGCATGTGGGGCCGGATGCGGATGACGCCCACCGATATCTCCGACATCAACGCGCACACCTATACCTACCTGATGAACGGCACCGCCCCGGCCGGCAACTGGACCGGCCTGTTCCGCAGCGGCGAGAAGGTGCTGCTGCGTTTCATCAATGGCGGGTCGATGACCTACTTCGACGTACGCATTCCTGGCCTGAAGATGACCGTGGTCGCTGCCGACGGCCAGTACATCCACCCGGTGAGCATCGATGAGTTCCGCATCGCCCCGGCCGAAACCTACGATGTGATCGTCGAACCGAGCGGCCAGGACGCCTTCACCATCTTCTGCCAGGACATGGGCCGCACCGGCTACGCCGCCGGAACACTGGCGGTTCGCCATGGCCTGCAGGCACCGATTCCCGCGCGTGACCCACGTCCGTTGCTGACGATGAGCGACATGGGTCACGACATGGGCAGTGGTGGCCACGGCGGTCACGACATGGCCGCGATGAAAAGCATGGAAGGTGGCTGCGGCGCCAGCATGGGCCACGGCGCGCACGGCGGCGGCGATGCCGCCAGCAAGGCACCGAAGCACCCTGCCAGCGAACGCAACAACCCGCTGGTGGACATGCAGAGCTCGGCCTCCGAACCGAAGCTGGACGACCCCGGCATCGGCCTGCGCGACAACGGCCGCCAGGTGCTGACCTACGGCGCGATGCGCAGCCTGTTCGAAGACCCGGATGGCCGCGAGCCGAGCCGCGAGATCGAACTGCACCTGACCGGACACATGGAGAAGTTCTCCTGGTCGTTCGATGGCATCCCGTTTGCCAGCGCCGAACCACTGCGGCTGAACTACGGCGAGCGCATGCGCATCGTGCTGGTCAACGACACCATGATGCAGCACCCGATCCATCTGCACGGCGTGTGGAGCGATCTGGAAAACGCACAGGGCGAGTTCCAGCTGCGCAAGCACACCATCGACATGCCGCCGGGCACCCGCCGCAGCTATCGCGTGCGCGCCGATGCACTCGGCCGCTGGGCCTACCACTGCCATCTGCTGTACCACATGGAAGCGGGCATGATGCGCGAAGTGAGGATCGAAGAATGAGCCGCTCACTGCTTTCCCCCAGCCTGCTGGCCCTGGGCCTGGCCGCTGCATTGCCCGTGTTCGCGCAGTCGCACGCTGGTCACGACATGGCCGCGATGGATCCGCCCGCGAAGACCGTGAAGGCACCGGTCGAACCGGTCGATCATTCGAAGATGGATCATTCGAAGATGGATTCGGGTGCGATGGACCACTCAGCCATGGATCACTCGAAGATGGACCATGGCGCGAGGCAGCCGGCGACGATGGACCATTCCACGATGGACCATTCCACGATGGACCATTCCACGATGGATCATTCCACGATGGACCACGCCGCGATGGGCCACGGATCGCCTGCACCGACCGAACCGCGCGAACCCATCCCGGTGCCGACCGACGCCGACCGCGCCGCGGCCTTCCCGCCCATCGCCCACGGTGCGATGGAGCATGCGCCGGAGATCAACAGCCTGCTGCTGATCGACCGTCTGGAACATTGGGATGGCAAGAGCAGCAATGGTCAGGCCTGGGAGGCGACCGGTTGGATCGGCGGCAACATCAACCGCCTGTGGCTGCGCACCGATGGCGAACGCAGCCGTGGCCGCACGGAATCGTCGTCACTGGAAGCACTCTATGGCCGCAGCGTGTCGCCATGGTGGGACGTGCTGGTCGGCGTGCGCCAGGACTTCCGCCCGGCCGACTCGCGCACGTGGGCGGCGGTCGGCATCCAGGGCCTGGCGCCGTACAAGTTCGAGAGCTCGGCCACGCTGTACATGGGCTCCGGCGGCCAGGTGCTGGCCAAGGCCGAAGTGGAGTACGACGTGCTGCTGACCAACCGCCTGATCCTGCAGCCGCTGCTGGAAGCCACCGTCGCGGCCAAGGACGAAAAGGAGTACGGCATCGGCCGTGGCCTGAACAAGGTCGAAGCCGGGCTGCGACTGCGCTATGAGTTCAGCCGCCGCTTCGCGCCCTACATCGGCATCAGCCACGAACGCACGTTTGGTGACACCGCCGACTACGCCGGTGACCACGCACGCGACACACGCTGGGTGGCCGGCGTGCGCATGTGGTTCTGAGCAGCAGTTCGTGAGCAATGGCCAGCCCCGGCAGCCGCCGGGGCCGGCTACACTGCGCCACGTTCCAATGCAGGCACCGCCATGTCGTTGCAGATCCGCCGCGCCACCCTTGCCGACGTCGACGCGCTGTCGGCCATCGCGATTGCCACCTACAACGAAACCTGGGGCGACTCGTATCCGCCGCAGGAGCTGCACGATTTCCTGCAGGCGCACTACAGCAGCGAACCGCAACGCATTGAACTGTCCGATCCACGCAGTGCCATCTGGCTGTTGATGGACGGTGAGTCGGTGGTCGGCTATCTGGCCGCCGGTGCCAACACCCTGCCGCACACGGATGCACGCGACGGCGACATCGAACTGAAGCGGTTCTACATCCTGGCCGCACACCAGAACGGCGGCCATGGTGCACGCCTGATGGACGCGTTCATGGCCTGGCTGGACCAGCCGCAGCGCCGCACCCTGTGGGTGGGCGTGTGGGAAGAGAATTTCGGCGCACAGCGCTTCTATGCGCGTTACGGCTGCAGCAAGGTTGGCGAGTACGACTTCATCGTCGGCGACACCCACGACCGCGAGTTCATCCTGCGGCGGCCGTGATCACGCGCTCCATGTAGAGTCGAGCCATGCTCGACTGCACCTGATCCGTAGAGTCGAGCTTGCTCGACTATTGGTAACAAGAGCCAGTCGAGCAAGCTCGACTCTACAACGCCTCAGAAGTCGAACAGCTCCGACAGGAAGCTGTCCTTCTTCTTTTTCTTGTATCCGTGGCCCCGATTGTCCTCGTAGCGCTGGCCCAAGTGGCGGGTATCACGGTGCATCACCGGCGGCGGAGAGGATGCCGGATGCTGCTGCACAGGCGCGGGCGGCGGCACGGCCGCACCGGCACCGGCACGCTCGATGATCTTGTCCAGTTCACCACGATCCAGCCACACGCCCCGGCAGCCGGGGCAATAGTCGATCTCGATGCCATGGCGTTCGGCCATCTGCAGGGTCTGGGTCTTGCACACGGGGCACAGCATCGGCATTGCTCCTGTCGGTCCTGCATCGACTGTACCTGTGCGGTGATGACTGTGCGGCAACGCATGACCGATGGCACAGGGACTTCCGACGCGTGCCGATGCGGCGGCAGTCGCACACACTGGGCCCCTGTTCCGCAGGGAGTGCGTACATGACCGCGTTGTCCCGCCTGCCCACCGCCGCGCGCCTGCTGCTGGTCCTGCTGGGCGTTGGCCTGGGCCTGAATCTGCGCGATATCGCTGCGGCCGCAGGGACTCCGATTCCCGCCCTGCCCATACCCTACGGCGGCAGCCTGCTGGACAACGCGCTGGCGGTGCTGGTGGCACTACTGCTGGCCACGCTGCTGCGGCCCCGTGGCATGGGCCTGCTGGGCAGCCTCGGGCTGCGCGGGAATGGTTGGGGCGGCCCGATGTGGGTGTTGCTGGCCAGCCTGCCGTGCTGGCTGGGCCTGGCGATGCTCGGCACCCCGAACACCGCGCTGACCGCGCTGGACGCCACGATGCTGGCCGTGCTGTTCCCACTGGCCGAGGAAGTGCTGTTCCGCGGCCTGGGCTTTGTGCTGCTGGTGAAGATCGTGCGTGGTCCGTGGCCGCTGCTCGCGCTGCCGCAGGCGCTGCTGTTCGGCATGGTGCACTGGCTGGGCTTCGGTGGGTTCGACGGTGGCGGCATCGCGCTGTTCGTCGGCGCGGTGATCGCCCTCGGCGGCTTCATCTTCGCCTGGCTCGACCACCTCGACGGTGACACCCTGTGGTGCGGCCTGGTCCTGCACGTTTCGATGAACCTGGCCTGGAATGTGTTCAGCCTTGATGACGCCGTCGCGCTCGGCTGGCAGGCCACCAGCCTGCGCATCGGCACCGCCCTGCTCGCGGTCGCAATCCTGGCCTGGTACGTGCGCCGCCAACGGCGCGGACAGCTGTAACGCCCACTTAGCTTGCCGTGCACGCCGGGCTCACTACCGGCTTGCGCATACTTGCGCGCCTTTCGCTCCCCCTGTTGTCCGGAGTTGCCGCGTCATGTTGCTGTCCAAGCGCTTTGTGGAACCGCGCGTCCTGCTGATCGAGGACGCCGAGGAAACCCAGGAACTCAGTCGCCTCGCCCTGGAAAGCCAGGCCTGCCAGGTCACCGCTGTCAGCAGCGCCGAGGCCGCACTGGGCCTGCTCAACGCCGGCGAACCGTTCGACCTGCTGTTCACCGACGTCTGCCTGGGCGGCATCAGCGGCATCGAAACCGCCAACCGCGTGCGTGAGCACCTGCCACAGCTGCCGATCCTGGTCACCTCCGGCATGGACCAGCACCGCGTGCTGCCGCAGCTGCGCGCCGGCATCCACTTCCTGCCCAAGCCGTACAGCATGAGCGAGCTGCTCGACGCCATCCGGCTGTGCTTCCGGCACGCAGCGGATGCCACGTTGATACCGCCGCCGCAGGCCAGCGCGGCCTGAGGCAATCATCCACGCCTGGCGTGGATCTACTGATTCCGTTTCTCTTCGGCATGGATCCGCGTCAACACCACCGGTAGATCCACGCCATGCGTGGATGCAGCCCCCCATCAACCGCCGGTGTACGGCCCTTCACCCGGCATCACCTCCAGCAGTGCGCGAGTGATCACCCGCGGGTAGACCGTGAGATGGTCCTCGCCGTCAATCACCACGTTGTCCACCTTCAACTTGCGCCCCGTGCGCTTCAGCTGGGCAGTGAAGTCCGCGGTCTGCCTCAGCATGTCGTTGCCGGTGGAATAACGTGGCCCTGGCTTGTCCGTCTCGTAGCTACCCACCGACAGCAGCACGCGCGTAGGTTGCGCAGGGATGACGGCGCCATCCTGCATGCGCGGCAGCAGAAGCTGGTCGAACCACAACGAAGGACTGGACAGGATGTAGGTACTGAACAGGTCCGGCTGGGTGGTCAGCACGTAGGTACCGAACAGCGCGCCATAGGAATGACCGGCGAACACGCGCCGGGCGGGATCGGTGCGATAACGCGCATCGACCATCGGCAGCACCTGTGTCGCCAAGAAATCACGGTAGTGCGCGGCACCGCCGTAGGTGACGTCATCACTGTAATAGCCATCGACCGTGCGCGCCGGATTGCTGGGCGTGTAGTCGCGCGAGCGGCTCTGCTTTGAAGTCAGGCCTTCCTGCGGCGGCAAACCGACCAGGATGAAATTCTCGATGTTGACGCCCTGCTGCCCCACCAGATTGCGCACGCTGCGCACCAGCGGGAAGCTGTACAGCGCATCGGTCACGTACAGCACCGGATAGTGCTTTTCCGGATGCGCCGCATAGTCGGCCGGCAGCGCCACCCAGATCGGATAGTCGCGGCCCACGGGGTCATGTATGCGCAACGCTTCCGTATCCGGCAGCACCACGCCTGGCGCAGCGGCTGCCGCGCTCTCCTTCACTTCACTCTGCGTTGCCGGTGGTGCCACCGACATCGCACAGCCACTCACGGCCAGGCAGGCCGCCACACTCCATCCACGCACACGCTGCATCCACGCTCTCCCGTTGCGGGCGGCGCCCCCAGGTGGCGCCGCTACCGCATCCTCACACGTCGTGCGGTGCAGTGCCACGCCGGATCAGGGCGAGGCCGGCGGCGGTGCCGGGAACAGCGTGCGCAGCGCCTGCAAGGCGGCTGGGTGATAGATCGTAGCGTGGGTTTCCTCCGGCAGCGGCAGGTACTTCACCAGCGGCGACGGCGACGCCTGCTGCAGCAGCGTGGCCAACTGCGCGGCGGACGCAGCCAGCTCCGGCTGCCCACTGCTGGCCAGGAATACGCGCGGCTGCGCACGCGTCACCGCCGGCAACTGCTTGGCCGCAGCGGCCAACATCGTGCCCCGGTTCCACCACAGGCTGGGGTCCAGCGCGATGTAGCTGTTGAACAGTGTCGGCTCCTGCAGCAACGTCTCGACCACGAACAAGCCGGCCAGCGATTCACCGATCAGCGCGCGCTCGTCGGTGGTCGGGTAGCGTTGGCGCACCTGCGGCATCAGTTCATCGCGCAGGAAGCTGCGGTAGGCCGCTGAACCGCCGATGCGGGGTGCGATCTTCTGGTCCTGCGGGTCGCTGCTGGGGCCCGTCATGTCGCGGCGGCGTTCGGTGTTCTCGATACCTACCAGCAGGAACGGACGCATGCTGCCGTTGCCGCTCAGCACCTGCACCAGCCCGGCCACATGCAGGAAGTCCTCGCCGATGCCGCCATCGGCCATGTACAGCACCGGCAATGGTGCCTTCGGGTCCAGACCCCAGGGTTGCGGGCGGTAGACATTGATGCGGCGGGTTTCGCCCAGCGCCTTCGATTCAAGGGTGAAGGTCTCGCCGATGACCAGCGGGGTTGCGGCGGCGGCCTGTGCGGACGGCGTCGGCTCGGCGGCCATCAACGGCGCGGCGGAGGCAGCGGACAACAACAGCGACAGCACGATCAAGCGCATGGAGCGGCCCATCCTGGGAAAGTGCCGAGCATAACGCCAAGGCCAAGGCGTCGGCCGATTCGGCAAGCCTGCACGTATGCTACGGCGCTGCGCGATGCTTGAACTGTATCGGGAAATGACTGCAATCGCGTTTGCTAGCATTCGTCGTTTCCTACGAGGAGTTGGGACATGGGGGGCTTCAGCATTTGGCACTGGATCATTCTTCTGGCGGTCGTCCTGATCCCGGTCGGCATCGCAGCCGTCATCGCAGCGATTGTTCTCAGGCGAAAGTAGATCCACGCCATGCGTGGATGCGCATTCTGGGGATGCCTCAAGCGCATCCGCGATGGCACGCGCGAAGCGTGCCGCCGTTGGCATGCTGACCGTGGCGGAAATGCTGCACGCCGCTGAGCGCTGCCGGTCGATGGCCACGCCCGACTGCCATCTGGATGAAGGGGGGGCGATGGGTTGTTCTTCGCCTGCCGCAGGCTGGCGGAATGGGTGTGCCGGGATATCCGGCCGGCGTACCCGCCGTTGTACCCAGAACCGGTCCATACTTGGGACGGGCTGGTCGCCAGTCCCTTCGAAACCTACAAGGAGGTTTGCATGTTGAGTGCCGTGCTCATCGCCGCGCTGGCCGCCAGCCCGGCCGCGCCCGTACCGTATGCCGATTGCCTGCTCGGCAACATCCAGCCCGGGCTGTCTGATCGTGCCGTGCAACTGGTGCAGGAGGCCTGTGCTGCAAAGCATCCGGAGAGCTTCGCCGCAGCAATGGAACTGGAACGCAGAACCAGTCTGCAGCGGCTCACCTATTTCGAGGCGGCAAGAGCGGAGGCGGCACGTTCTGCGAATGCGGCAGCAACGGCCGCACAGGAGGCTGCCGACGCGGCGGCGGCTAAAGCGAAGAATGCGCGGACGAAGTAGTTGACCTGGACGAGCGCCACAAAAGAGGCACCGCATTGCGGTGCCTTTCTGAATGACCTGGGTCATTGGATGCAATGGTGGGCCGTGAAGGATTCGAACCTTCGACCAAAAGATTAAATGAAAGCTGGCGCTTCCTTTGAAAACAACCGGTTGCGCCGCTCTATTTTTCCGCCCATCGAGCGTGGAACCATTGCAGGTCCTAAGCTCACTCGACAATTTTTCCGGCGTCTCAAGCGATATGCACGGGATCCACGACCAAGACTCCACCGTTTGACGCCGGTTGCCGAGCCGTTGGCGAACTGGTGTGCCGCGACGTACAACCATCGTGAGCGTGCGGTCGGGAACGGCAATGAGAAAGGCGCCCAGGCGCCTCCTCACAATCCAGCGGCAAATCAGGAGCGCTGCACGTTGGAATCCAGCCACGCCTGCACGCCCTGCAACTCGGCCCCGATCTTCGCATTGAAGGTTCGCTCCACATCCCACGCAACGCCCCTCCCTTGGGCAAAGGCCGCGCGATACTTCTTGATCATGTTGCCCGGGTCGTTAGCCAGTTCCTGCATGAGCTGGGGCACACCCCAGACCGTCAGCTCGAAAGGTTCGCCGAACGCCTTCTGCAGAATATCCGGAAGGTCACCGTAGCGGACGGTGTCGCCTGCCAGATACACGATCTCGTTGCGGATAGTAGGTGTGTGGAACACGATGCGCGCTGTCATTGCGCCGATATCATCCGGCGTGGTCAAGGTGACAGCGTTGCTCGCCGAGCCCAGGGCGTTCACTTTATGCCCAATCAGGTCGACCACGCCGAAGTCGGGCTCGAAGAGATAGCTGGTGAACATCCCAGTGGAGATGATCACCCAATCCATCGCAGTCTGCGAACGCAGATACTCTCGCACGTCCAGCTGGGCGTCGAACAGATCCTGGGGGCCACCGCGCCCAATGGCATCGAAATCGACACCAAACTGCCAAGGGAAGTAGCGGGGAATACCAGACTTCACCGCCGCACGCGCAACCTTCATTGGCGTATCGCGACCTGCGGCATAGCCGGTGCATCCAATCACTGTGTCGAACTGCGCGAAGGTAGCCGCCAACGCTTCTACTGATTCAGTTACCAGATCGCCAGCAACGATATTCACCCCCAAGGCGCGGATTTCATCGACCACCCGCTGCTTCTCCGGCAGTTCTGAGTCGATCGACGTCGCCCGTAGCATCACACTGATCCGTGTGCCTGGATGACTTACGGCCAAACGTGCAAGGTTCCGGATGACAGGCATTCCAAGCTCGCCTGCGCCGAGCACCAGGATCGACCGAGAGGGGGTAGTGCTGATATGAGATGACATGGAAATCGCCTTGTGTGTGTACGATGGCGGCGATTCTGCTCGCCTAATGGCCCACACGTAAGAAGGCACATCGATGATACCGACCGCACCGTTCATGAGTCCGGAAGAACTCCTAAGGCACTCTCAAGCCATATGTGACGGGATGAGCGAGGACGAAGATGGACTGCGCCGGGAGGTTTTAGCGCACGCCGGTAGCCGATGGTCCCTGGGTATCATCCATGCGCTTGGCGTGTATGGAACGCTGCGTCATGCCGAGGTCGCGCGACGGATGAAGGGAATCACCCAGCGCATGCTTACGCGCACCCTCCGGCAATTGGAACGTGACGGGTTGATCAGCCGGCAGGATTTCCACGAAGTACCGCCACATGTGGAGTACAGCATCACAGCGCTGGGCAAGGACCTTCTTGTACTGATGATTCCCATGTGGACATGGGTAGTGGCTCATGCGGAGGAATTCCGCCAATGTCGGCAGAATTTTGATTCTTCAGACGGGAAATGAAGATATAGGCAAGCAGCGGCGCAGGCAGGTAGCTTCACCCACTGGGGGGGATGCTCCAGCGCGTCATCACCGAGGTATCCGCGTCGGCCACATCCGAGGCCAAGCGTTTGGCCTTGTGGGCCACAACATCGGGGCGTCACCGAAGGCGGCCGCAAGACCGCATGTGGTCACGTCACCGAAGAGATGCGACAGCGATACGACCACGAACTGCCGGTGGTTCAACCGCCTCATAAGCTGCACGTGCTCGAGCGTGGAACCACTTAGTTTTTCCGGAAATATGAAAAAGGCGCCGCAAGGGCGCCTAAGTCGTTGATGCAATTGGTGGGCCGTGAAGGATTCGAACCTTCGACCAAAAGATTAAAAGTCTTCTGCTCTACCGACTGAGCTAACGGCCCATTGCACTGCCCCAGCCTTTCGGCGGGGTGGGCATTCTACCCTACTTTGCCGGGCCGGGTGAAACCCTGGTGCATGAGGTTGCCGGCCAGCGGCCGGCACTACCCGATCCGGTGAGCCCGCTTAAACCTTCCGGGCCTCCGTCGCATCCCATCTGTGATCCTTCCCCGGAGCTACGGATGCGCCTGCCCTTCTGCCTCATTGCCGCCCTGCTGGTGCCCTGCGCAGCACTGGCCGCCCCGCCCCAGGTCGTCACTGATGATATCGGCCGCTTCTGGGCTACCTATGACGCCGTGCGCACCGAGCCCGACGTTGAACGCCAGGTCGCACTGGTGCAGGAGCGCTACATCGATCCGGGCAGCCCCGGCCTGCATGCGCTGATGCAGGTGCGCAACTACACCGCCCGCGAATACGCCACGGCCATGCGTACGTGGCCGCGCTTCTGGACGTCGGTACGGCCATTGACCGCCAACGCGCAGCAGGCCAGCTCCACCCTGGAACGGGACCTGGCTGCGTTCCGGGAGCTTTACCCCGCCCTGCGCCCCGCCAACATCACCTATGCGGTCGGTGTTCTGCGTACCGGCGGCACGACGCTGGGTGACAAGGTGCTGATCGGCGCGGAGATGGCGCTGGGCGATGAGCGCGTGGACGTGAGCGAGTTGCCGGAGCCGATGCGCAGCCGCCTGCGGATCTTCTACGACAGCCGTCCGGCGGCGAACAACGCGCAGAACAACCTGCACGAGTACGTGCATACCCAGCAGCGCGAGACCACCGGCAGCCTGGCCCAGTATGCAGTGCGCGAGGGTGTGGCCGAGTATGTGGCGGAGCGCATCAGTGGGCGCCGGCCGGTGTTGCCGCTGTACACCTACGGGCCAACGCACGAAGCGGAAATCCGCACGCGCTTCATTGCTGAGATGGATGGTGATGACCTGGACAACTGGCTCTACAACAGCGCCCGCAATCCGTTCGGGGTGAGTGATGTGGGGTACTACGCCGGGTATCGCATCGCGCAGGGGTACATGCGGCAGCAGGCCGATGAGAAGGCGGCGATCGCGCGGATGATCGAACTGGACTATGCCGATCCGGAGGCGGTACGGGCGTTTATTGACGCGTCGGGGTGGTTGCAGGCCCGGTAGGCCAAGGAGTGCGAACCAACGGTTCGCACCCACCGAGAGAGTGATTGCGCGGTCAGGCGTACAGCGTCGGGTCGGCTACGCCGGCCTCGGTGAAGCCCTGCGCGCGCAGGCGGCAGGCATCGCAGTGGCCGCAGGCGGCGCCGTTGGCGTCGGCGTTGTAGCAGGACACGGTCAGGCCGAAGTCCACGCCCAGGCGCACGCCTTCGCTGACGATCTGGCCCTTGCTGAGGAACTGCAGCGGTGCGTGCACCTTGATGCCCGCGCCTTCCACGCCCGACTTGGTGGCCAGGTTGGCCAGCGCCTGGAACGCGGCCACGAACTCGGGACGGCAGTCCGGGTAGCCGGAGTAGTCCACGGCGTTGACGCCGCAGAAGATGTCGTTGGCGCCGAGCACTTCGGCCCAGCCCAACGCCAGCGACAGCATGATGGTGTTGCGCGCCGGCACGTAGGTGACCGGAATGCCGGCACCGCCGGCCTCGGGCACGTCGATGTCGTCGGTCAGCGCCGAGCCGCCGATGCTGCGCAGGTCCACGTCCACGGTCTTGTGCGCGATAACGCCCTGGGCCTTGGCCACGCGGGCGGCGGCATCCAGTTCGGAAGTATGGCGCTGGCCGTAGCGCACGCTCAGGGCATGCACGGCGAAGCCCTGTTCCTGGGCCATGGCGATGACGGCGGCTGAATCCATGCCGCCGGAGAGAAGCACGACTGCCTTCTTCATGGGTAAAACATCCGGTTGGGAGGGGAAAGCCAGCACGCTGTCCCGCGCCGGAGCTACATCAGGGAACGCTGCCTGGGCTCATCGGCCCGGCTCGTCGTTCCACAGGATTTTATGCAACTGCATCTGGAAGCGCACCGGCAGCCGGTCCTCGACGATCCAGTCGGCCAGCTGGCGCGCGGTGATCTCACCCTTGCTCGGCGAGAAGAACACGGTGCAACGCTTCACCAGATCGTGCTCGGCCAACAGGGACTTGGCCCAGTCGTAATCCTCGCGGCTGCAGATGACGAACTTGATCTGGTCGCGGGCGGTCAGCAACGGCAGGTTGTCCCAGCGGTTGCGCGCCACTTCGGCCGAACCCGGGGTCTTGATGTCGACCACGCGCGATACCCGGGAGTCCACGGCGCTGACGTCCAGCGCACCGGAGGTTTCCAGCGAGACATCCATGCCGGCGTCGCACAGCTTCTGCAGCAGTACCAGGCAGCGCTTCTGTGCCAGCGGCTCGCCACCGGTCACGCAGACGTGGCGCACGCCCTGGGCCAGCACCTCGGCCACGATGTCGTCGATGTCCCACCAGGTGCCGCCATGGAAGGCATAGGCGGTGTCGCAGTACTGGCAACGCAGCGGGCAGCCGGTCAGGCGCACGAACACGGTCGGCCAGCCGGCGGTATCGGCTTCGCCCTGCAGCGAGGTGAAGATTTCGGTGATCTTCAGGCGTGGCAGCGGCGACTGCACGATCTCGCTGGGCGTGGCGGCGGCGCTGGATGGGGTAACGGCGGTCATGGCGGGGACTTCTTGGTGGGACACGTGGCGGGTGGGCTACCGTGGCCGGTAACGAAAGCAGCCGAGCATGGCTCGGCTCTACAACTGCAGCCGGTCGGGTGTGGCCCAGCCGGTAATGCAAGCCGCCGGGCATGGCCCGGCTCTACCGGATCCGGGCGGGTTTGCCGGTCCGGAAACGAAAGCAGCCGAGCGTGGGCTCGGCTCTACAGGACACGTATTGTACGCCCGGTCAGCGGATCAGCGAATCTGCTTGCCGAGGCGGATCGACTGCAGGCGGTCCTGCGCGGTGCGCGCGGCGTCCGAGCCAGGGTACTGCGCCACGACGGTCTCCAGCGTCTGCTGGGCCTGGTCGACCTTGCCCTCGCCATACTGCGAGAGGCCGACCTTGAGCAGGCCGCCAGCGGCCTTGTCGTGGGTCGGATAGCGCGAGAGCAGTTCACGGAACTGGGTCTCCGCCATCGGGAAATTGCGGGTGGCGTAGTAGCTCTCGCCCAGCCAGTACAGCGCGTTCGGCGCGTAGACGCCGTTCGGGTACAGCTGCAGGAAGCTCAGGAACAGCTGCGCCGAATCATCGTACTTGCCGGCCTTCAGCGAATCGAAGGCGACGTTGTAGGAGGTGCGCTCGTCGCCGGTGGCGGCAAGGCTGCCGGCATCACCATGGACGGAAGGCGGCCGCTCGGAAGTGGCCGCCGCTGCGGGTTTTGCCTGGGCCGGGGCGGCCTTCGGCGCGCTCGCCGGAACGGGCGGCAGGGCCGGGGCGGCATTGCCCCCTTCCAACCGGTTCAGGCGGCTGTCCAGATCCAGGTACTGGTCCTGGGCGGACTGCTTGAGCTGGGCGTTGTCGTGCTGCAACTGCTCGATCGAGGCCTGCAGGCTGGTGACCTGCTGCCGCAGCTGATTGATCTGGTTCAACAGGTCCTGGTTGGCACTGTTGTTGTACATCTGCTGCTCGATCGCGCCAACGCGGTCGGCCAGGCTCTGTCGCTGTGCATGCGCCGGTGCGGCAGCCACGAGGGCTGCCGCAACGACCAGCATCAGTTTGATGCCAATACGCATGGATTACTGCGCGGTGTAGACGATTTCGACGCGACGGTTCTGCGACCAGCAGGACTCGTTCGACTCGGTGCAGACCGGACGCTCTTCACCGTAGGACACGACGGTCAGCTGCGAAGCCGAGCCACCGTTGGCCTGCAGGGCCGAGTTGACGCCGTTGCCACGACGCTCGCCCAGGGCCTGGTTGTACGCGCGCGAACCGCGCTCGTCGGTGTGGCCCTGCAGGGTGATGCGCGAGGACGGACGGTCACGCAGGTACTTGGCGTGGCACGCCATGATGGCCTGGAATTCCGGCTTCACGTCTTCCTTGTCCAGGTCGAAGTAGACAACGCGCTGGCGCAGGCAAGCGTCGGTGTCCAGGTCGCCCGGGCCGTACAGGCCGGAGGTCGACGGAGCGGTCGGGGTGGTGGTCGAGGTGCCGGTGTCAACCGGGGCTGCCGGCTCTTCCTTCACCTTCTTCGAGCAACCGGCCAGGACGGCCACAGACAGCAGGGAAACAAGCAGAACGCGGGTGGACTTGTTCATGGCGATACCTTTGTGGCTCCTAGGCCGATGAGGGGTTCAAGACAGCGAAAATATTAACACTCTTTTAGCGCTGGGTACGGTATGGGGACCATGCCGGTTCGCGCACATCTCCGTCAGCCAGAACCAACCGCTGGCGCACGCGCGCATCGGCAGAAACGGCGTACAGCACACCACGGCCACCCTCGCGGGCGGCGTACAACACCATGCTTGCGTTGGGCGCAAAGCTCGGAGATTCATCCAGCGAACCCGGGGACAGCGTGCTCCAGCGGGGCGAACCCAGCGAGCTGTCCATCATCGCGATCTTGTAGCTGTTGCCCGAGCCCTGGGCGACGGCGATCTTCTTGCCATCGTAGGACACCGAGGGCTTGGCATTGTAGTTGCCCTGGAAGGTCACGCGCTCGGCGCTGCCGCCGCCCGCACCGACCTTGTAGACCTGCGGACGGCCGCCGCGGTCGGAGGTGAAGTACACCGCGCTGCCGTCCGGTGCCCAGGTCGGCTCGGTATCGATGGCGAAGTGGTTGGTCAGCTGGGTCAGCTGCTTGCTGCCCAGATCCATCACGTAGATTTCCGGGTTACCCGAACGCGACAGGGTCAGGGCCAGCTTGCGGCCGTCCGGCGAGAACGCCGGGGCGCTGTTGATGCCGCGGAAGCTGGTGACCAGCTCACGCGCACCGGTGCCGATGTTCTGGATGTAGATGGCCGAATTGCCACGCTCGAAGCTGACGTAGGCCAGCTTGCTGCCATCCGGGCTCCACGACGGCGACAGCAGCGGCTCGGCCGAACGCACGATGGTCTGCGGGTTGTAGCCATCGGAGTCGGCCACCATCAGCGCGTAGCGCATGGCGTCGCCCTTGCCGCTGGCGGTCACGTAGGCGATGCGGGTCCAGAAGGCGCCACGGACACCGGTGATCTTCTCGTAGATGGCGTCGGCCATCTGGTGGGCGACGTCACGCATGGCGTTGCCACGGGCGGTCATCGCCAGGCCCAGCAGGCGCTCGCCCTTCGGTACGTCGAACAGTTCGTACTCGACACGGTAGGCGCCGGCACCAGCGTCGAGCACGCGGCCGACCACGATGTAGTTCTGCTTCAGCGCGCGCCAGGTGGCGAACTGGATGTCGCCGCCCCGCACGGGCTTTTCGACGATCTGTGCTTCCGGCAGCGTGCGGAACTGGCCCGAACGCTCGAGGTCGGCGCGGACCACCCCGGCGACGTCGGTCTGCGGTGCAGCCGCCGAACCCTGGTAGGGCATCGGCACGATGGTGATCGGCAGCGCGGAGGCATTGCCGCCGATAATGTCGATATCCAGCCCCTTCTGCTGCGCGACGGCAGCAAAGGGCAGCAACAGGGCCGCAAACACGGCAAGCCAGCGAGGCATCTTTTTCATGGAGCGCTCAATAGGGGGAAACCGGAACGAGGGATAACAAAGCGGGAGTGAACCGCTTCGCAATCATGAACCAAGGGTACGTGAATTCCGGGTCAGTTCCAGCCCGTCCTCTCACGCACCGTTAACGTCGTGGCTAACATCGCACCGCCTGCCCCGGCCACACCGCCCCGCAGGGTGGTATTCCACAGCAGCCCCCAGCCTGCCCGGTCGAAACCGGGCCCGCCAGAGGCAGGCGCGACATCCGTGGGCGCAGGTGGCCCGATGGCCACCCAGCCCTGCCCGCCTCAGCGATCCTGAGCGGTAAAGGTGAAGTTGAGCGTGCGTGCGAACACAGACTCGAAGCCGCGGTAGGGCAGCGGCTGCGCGTTGAGCACGGCGGCCTCGATCGAACGCTTGCCGGCCTCGTCGTACGGGCAGTTCGGGCTGACCTTGGCCTGCATCACCGTGCCCCCCGGAATCTGGGTGATGGTGATCTGGCAACGCTGGCCGAGCGGCACCGTATCCGGGCGCACCCACTGCGACAGCACCTTGGCCTGGATCGCGGCCGCGTACTTGGCCGAAAGATCATCGCTGTTGCCACCGCCACCGGCGGCCGGCTGGGAGGCACCGCTGGAACCGGCAGCGGCACTGCCGGCAGCATTACGCGCGGCTGCCACCTGGCGCAGCTTCTGCTCGGCCAGCTTGGCTTCCTTCTCGGCCTGCTCGCGGCGGGCACGGATCTCGGCGATCTTCTTCTGCTTCTCGGCCTCGGCCTTGTCAGCCGCCACGCGCTCCTGCTCGGCCTGCTTCTTTTTTTCGTCCGCTTCCTGCTGCTTGGCCAGGCGCAGCTTCTGCTCCGCTTCTTCCTGGCGCTTGCGTTCGGTCAGGTCGATCTGCTCCTGCCGACGCTTGGCTTCCTGTTCCTGCTTGGCCTTCTCCTGCGAGATGGCCAGCGCGCTCACCGCTTCCTGGTCCTTGGTGTCCGGCTGCGCGACACGCTCCTGCGCCTGTTGCTGCTGCGGCGTGGGGGCGTCCTGCGGGCGCGGCTCGGGAATCGGCTGCGGCGGCGGGATGGTGTCTTCCGGCACCGGGATCGGCTCGGCCACCGGCGGCGGCAGGTCTTCCAGCTTTTCCGACTGGCGCAGGGCCTGGCGTGCAGCGGAGGCCTCGGACGCGGACAGCGCCAGGCTGGCCTCGACCGAGGGATCGCCGGCGGCGGCATCGGTGTTGCGCTCGGGCGACCAGAACCAGGCCACGATGAACACCAGCGCGACCAGCAGGTGCACCAGCAACGCCAGCGCCAGGGGCAGGCCCCAGCCGGGTTCGCGCTGATGCGGGGGTGGCAGGGCGTCAGCGTGCATCGGTGGCCAGGCCTACCTTGTCTACCTTGGCGCGCTTGATCACATCCATCGCAGCAATGACCTTTTCATAGGCCACGGCGCGGTCGGCGGCGACGATCACGCGCACGCCCTTGTCCTGGGCGGCGATGCCGGCCAGACGGCCTTCCAGTTCCTCGGCCGACACGGCGGTCGGGTCCTTGGCGTCGGGCAGCTTCAGGCTGAGCTGGCCGTCCTGGCGCACCGAGACGATCACCGGATCCTGCTTGCTCTCCAGCGCCTTGGCGTTGGACTGCGGCAGGTCGACGTCGAAGCTCAGGGTGAGCAGCGGTGCGGTGACCATGAAGATGATCAGCAGCACCAGCATGACGTCGATGTAGGGAACGACGTTGATTTCCGATTTCAGCTTGCGGCGCTTGCGGCGACCGATGGCAGCGGACATGGCTTGGACTCCCGGGTCAGGCGCTTACTCGTCGCCAGCGCTCTGGCGCTGCAGGATGGAGCTGAACTCTTCGGCGAAGGTCTCGAACCGCACCGACATGCGCTCCACGCGCGTGGTGAAGCGGTTGTAGGCCCACACCGCCGGGATCGCCACGAACAGGCCGATGGCGGTGGCGAACAGTGCCTCGGAGATGCCCGGCGCGACGGCGGCGATGCCGGCCTGCGCACCGCTGCTGATCATGTCGTGCATGGTCACCATGATGCCGAACACGGTACCGACCAGGCCCACGTAAGGCGCGGTCGAGCCGATGTTGGCCAGCAGTTCCAGGTTGCGCTCAAGCTGGTCCACTTCGCGGGTGTAGGTGGTGCGCATGGCACGCTGTGCGCCTTCCAGCTGGGCACGACCGTCCAGGCGGCGCTTGTCGCGCAGGCGGGTGTACTCGCGGAAGCCGGCTTCGAAGATGGCTTCCAGGCCGCCGACATTGCGGCTGCGGTCGGTGGCCGAGCTGTACAGCTTGCCCAGGTCCGCACCGGACCAGAAGCGGTTCTCGAACTCGTCGGCTTCGCGGGTGGCCTGCTTGAACACGCGGGCCTTGCGGAAAATGATCACCCAGCTGACGAACGAGCCGACCAGCAGCAGCAGCACGATGATCTTCACCGGCAGGCTGGCCTTGGCCATCAGTTCGAGGTAGTTGATGCCGCCGCCAGTGGTGGCCTGGGCAAGGGTCTGTGTCGCGGCATTGCTGACGTCGGCCGGCAGTGCCTCGGTGACCGTGGCCTGCAGGGCCAGGAGCGTTGCGATCATCCGTTGTTCCTCAGTGTTCGGATTCGGGGTGGAGGTGGGGTTGCAGCACGGCAAGGACGGCCTCGTCCATGCCACGCGGGCGGAAACTGGCCGCTTCCAGTGCGGCGATGCGGACCTGCGCCGACAGCAGCAGCTCGCCGTCGCGCAGGATCTGCTGGTCGAAGACCATGCTGGCCTTCTTCAGCTGGACCAGGCGGGCACTCACCTGCAGGGTGTCATCCAGCCGTGCCGGCTTGATGAAATCCATCTGCATCGAGCGCACCGCGAAGACCATCCCGTGCTCGGCGCGCATGCGCTCCTGGCCGTAGCCCAGCGCACGCATCCATTCGGTCCGGGCCCGTTCCATGAAGGCCACGTAGCGGGCGTGGTAGACCACGCCACCTGCGTCGGTATCTTCCCAGTAAATGCGTGTCGGCCAACTGAATCGGGGCTCAACCGACATCGGGAACCTCCGCGAACAGGTCCTGCGGCGGGTTCTTCGGCTTCAGGCCCATGTGCCGGTAGGCCTTGTGGGTGGCCATGCGGCCACGCGCGGTGCGCACCAGGAAGCCCTGCTGGATCAGGTACGGCTCGACCACGTCTTCCAGCGTGCCACGCTCTTCAGACAGCGCCGCCGCCAGCGATTCGATGCCGACCGGACCGCCGTCGAAGTAGTCGACCATGGTCTTGAGCAGGCGCCGGTCAAGCTCGTCGAAGCCCTCCGGGTCGACCTTGAGCATCTTCATCGCGGCCTGGGCCACGGCCTCGTCGATGTGGCCGCCGGCCTTCACCTGCGCATAGTCGCGCACGCGGCGCAGCAGGCGGTTGGCGATACGCGGGGTGCCACGCGCGCGGCGCGCGATCTCCCCTGCCCCATCGGCCGTGCAGTCGATGGCCAGGATGGCTGCCGAGCGGCGCACGATCCGGGTCAGCTCTTCGACGCTGTAGAACTCCAGGCGCTGGACGATGCCGAAGCGGTCGCGCAACGGCGCGGTCAGAAGGCCAGCACGGGTGGTGGCACCGATCAGGGTGAACGGCGGCAGGTCGATCTTGATCGAGCGGGCGGCGGGGCCCTCGCCGATCATGATGTCGATCTGGAAATCTTCCATCGCCGGGTACAGCACTTCCTCCACCACCGGCGACAGGCGATGGATCTCGTCGATGAACAGCACATCGTGCGGCTGCAGGTTGGTCAGCAGCGCGGCGAGGTCGCCGGCCTTCTCGATCACCGGGCCGGAGGTGACCCGCAGGGCCACGCCCAGTTCGTTGGCGATGACATGGCTGAGGGTGGTCTTGCCCAGGCCGGGCGGTCCGAAGATCAGCACGTGGTCGAGCGCGTCGCCGCGCCCCTTGGCCGCCTGGATGTAGATCTCCATCTGCTCGCGCACCGGCACCTGGCCAAGGTAGTCGGCAAGGCGCTTGGGGCGGATGCTGGCGTCGGCGGCGTCATCCTCGCGGGTGGCGCCGGCGCCGATGATGCGGTCGTCGGTCATGTGCTGATTATGCGGCAAAAGCGCGGGTTTCGGCCGGGCTGCGCCCGGCACCCGCAGAGGCAACGGCAACGGCAGCATCCAGAGCAACAGCCGAAGCGGGCTTCCTGGGGAATGGCGGGGTGGGTCCGCTTGCGGGGGACGCTGCAAGTACGTCCATGTAAGCTCGGTCGCCGCATCCATGCGGCTCACGCCCCCGCAAGCGGACCCACCCCGCCTTCGACAGTTTCCTGCGATCTGTCGGAACGGCGTTCTGCTTTGGTGGGTGCCGACCGTTGGTCGGCACGGGGTCGGATCTGGTAGGTGTCGACCTTGGTCGACACGGTATATCCACGCCATGCGCGGATGGACCTGAGAAGTCGAGTGGTCTCCGCAAGTGGAGCCCCCTTGTTGTTCAAGGGGGCGCGCCGACAGGCGGGGGGTTAAGGTGGAATGCGCGGAACGCCGGCGCCCAAGGCGCCTGCGTTTCAAGGGGGCGCGCCGACAGGCGCGGGGATAAGGTGGAATGCGCGCGGGACCCACGGTTTGCGCAGCAAATCGTGGGACGTAGCGCAGGTGGAGATTAAATCTCCACCTGCGCGCCCAGTTCCACCAATCTGTTGCCCGGAATGCGGAAGAAGCCCGTGGCCGGGGCGGCGTTCCTGTGCATCAGCGCGAACAGCTTGTCACGCCAGATCGGCATGCCACGGTTGGCGGTGGCGACGATGGTTTCGCGGCTGGCGAAGAAGGTGGTGTCCATCGGGTCGAAGTAGATGCCGCCGTGGTCGCACGAGCGCATCAGCGCCAGCGGCACGTCCGGGGTCTCCATGAAACCGAAGCGCACGTAGACGCGGTAGAACTCGTCGCCCACCGATTCGATCTTCAGCCGCTGCCCTTCCATCGCATAGGGAATGGGCAGGGTTTCCACGTGCAGGAACACGTTGCGCTCGTGCAGCACCTTGTTGTGCTTGAGGTTGTGCATCAGCGCATGCGGAGCCACGGTCGGGTCGGCGGTGAGGAATACCGCGGTGCCCGGCACGCGTACCGGCGGCGCCAGCATCAGGCCTGGCAGGAAGGTGTCCAGGCGAATGCCGTCCTTGCGGATCTCATCGCGCAGCAGCTCGCGGCCACGGCGCCAGGTGCGCATCATGGTGAACAGGAAGATGCCCAGCACCACCGGGAACCAGGCGCCCTGCAGCAGCTTGGCGCCGTTGGCGATGACGAAGCCGAGGTCGATGACGAAGAACACCACACACAGCGGCAGGATCCACTTGCGCGCCTTCGGCCACAGCGAGCGCGCCACCAGGGCCAGCAGCAGGGTGTCGATCAGCATGGTGGCCGACACCGAGATGCCGTAGGCCACCGCCAGGTTGGAGGAGCTGCGGAAGGCCAGCACCAGGCCGATCACCATCACCGCGATGCCCCAGTTGATACCCGGGATGTAGATCTGGCCGATGGTGTCGTGCGAGGTGTGCTTGATCCGCATGCGCGGGATGTAGCCCAGCTGCATGGCCTGGCGCGAGACCGAGAACGCGCCGGTGATGACCGACTGCGAAGCAATCACCGCGGCCATGGTGGCCAGGATGATCATCGGATACAGCGCCCACGACGGCACCGCTTCGAAGAACGGATTTTTCACCGCCTCGGGGTGGTTGAGCACCAGCGCACCCTGCCCCAGGTAGTTCAGCACCAGGCACGGCAGCACGAAGAAGTACCAGGCGTGGCGGATCGGCTTGGCACCGAAGTGGCCCATGTCGGCGTACAGCGCCTCACCGCCGGTCACTGCCAGCACCACCGCACCGAGGATGAAGATGCTGTGCCAGCCATGCTCCATGAAGAAGCGGATTGCCCACCACGGGTTGAACGCCTTCAGCACTTCCGGTGCATCGACGATGTTGTAGATGCCGATCGCCGCCAGCGAAATGAACCAGATCGAGGTGATCGGCCCGAACAGCTTGCCGATCTTCGCGGTGCCGAAGCGCTGTACCGCGAACACCGCCAGCAGTACCACCACGGTGATCGGAACGATGAAGGCGTGCAGTCCTGGCGCGGCAACTTCCAGGCCTTCCACCGCACCCAGCACCGATATCGCGGGGGTGATCACGCCATCGCCGAAGAACAGCGAGGCACCGAAGATGCCGAGGATGCCGACCACATAGGCCGAGCGCGACCCGTTGCGCAGCGTGCGCTGGGTCAGCGCCATCAGCGCCATGATGCCGCCCTCGCCGTCGTTGTCGGCGCGCATGATGATGGTCACGTACTTCAGCGTGACCACGATGTTCAGCGCCCAGAACGCCAGCGACAGCACGCCCAGCACGGTGTCGTGGTCACTGTTGAGCCCGTAGTGAGGCGAGAACGCCTCCTTCAGGGTGTACAGCGGGCTGGTACCGATATCGCCGAAGACCACGCCGATCGCACCGATGATCAGCGCCAGGCCTCCGGCTGGAGGGGCGTGACCATGACCGCCTGGGGCGGCCGCGTGCGGGGTTTGACTGCTGGACATGGGACTCCTGGCGAAGCTCAGGCGGTGGGTTGGGGAAAGGAAGGCGGGTCAGCGCAGTGCCGACTGCAGCGCCTTGCGGATCACGGTGGCCACTTCGTCACCTTCGTTGAAGGCATCGCGGGCCATGCGCGCCGCTTCGGTCGGCTTGTAGCCCAGCTGCTGCAGGGCCACGGTGGCATCGGAGAGCGGATCGGCCGGGGCCGGGCCGCTGCCGGTCGGCAGCGCGCCGCCGGCACCGAACTGCGCCGCGCGGTCACGCAGCTCCAGCACCATGCGCTCGGCGGTCTTCTTGCCGATGCCCGGAATGCGGGTCAGCGCGGTGATGTCACCGGCCTGGACCATGCGCGCGAATTCCTCGACGGTGACGCCGGACAGCACGGCCAGCGCGATCTTCGCGCCGATGCCACTGACCTTCTGCACGTCGCGGAACAGGCGCCGCTCACCTTCGCGCAGGAAGCCGTACAGCGAGACGCTGTCTTCCTTCTGCGAGTAATGGGTGTACAGGGTGACCTCGCGGCCGAGCTCGGGCAGGTCGTAGAAGGTGCTCATCGGCGCCTCCAGCTCGTAGCCCACTCCGTTCACGTCCACCACCAGCCACGGCGGCGCCTTGTAGGCGACGATGCCGCGCAGTCGACCGATCATTGCGTGCAGCTCCTCATTTGCGGCCCCACGCCTGGCGGGCACTGAGCCCCAGGCGGTTGGCCGTTGCCCTTACGTGGGCATGGGTGATCGCCACTGCCAACGCGTCGGCCGCGTCGGCCTGCAGCTTGGTTTTCAGGTTGAGCATGAGCCCGACCATGTGTTGAACCTGTTGCTTTTCGGCGCCACCGCGTCCGACCACCGCCAACTTGATCTCGCTGGCGGCGTATTCGTGCACCGGCAGGTCACGCAGCACCACGGCGGAAATGGCCGCGCCACGGGCTTGGCCCAGCTTCAGCGCCGAATCGGGGTTGCGGGCCATGAACACGCGTTCGATGGCCACTTCCTGCGGCTGGTACTCGCGGCACAGGTCAGCCAGGCCCAGCACCAGCAGCTTCATGCGCTGCGGGAAATCGTCGGCGCCGAGCAGCACCAGCGGCTGGTGGTGCACGTGGCTGACACGGCCGGTGGCGTCGACATCGATGATGCCGACCCCGGTCCGCTGCGAACCGGGGTCGATGCCGAGGATGCGGGTCATGCTGCACTCCTGGCGGGGCGGAACGGGAGGCGCTGGCAGGCGTATGGGCTCATGACTGTCCGCGGTGACCGTTCAACGGCCCGCGCCCAGGCCGTCAAGGACGGCTCAGGCGTAGGCGTCGGCGCCGAGTTCGGCGTTGGAGTACACGTCCTGCACGTCGTCCAGGTCTTCAAGCATGTCCAGCAGCTTCTTGACCTGCAGGGCAACCTCGCCCTCGACCTTGATGTCGTTGTCCGCGCGGAAGGTGATTTCGGCGTGGTCGGCGACATGGCCAGCGGCGGCCATCGCATCCTTGACCGCGTTGAACGCGTCAGGGCTGGTGACCACGTCGATCGAGCCGTCGTCCGGGTAGACCACGATGTCATCGGCGCCGGCCTCGATGGCCGCTTCGGTGATGGCTTCCTCGTCGGCACCCGGGGCGAAGCTGAGCACGCCCAGGCGCTTGAACATGAAGGCGACCGAGCCTTCGGTGCCCATGTTGCCGCCGCACTTGCTGAACGCATGGCGGACATCGGCCACCGTGCGCACGCGGTTGTCGGTCAGGCAGTCGACGATCACGGCCACGCCACCCGGGGCGTAGCCCTCGTAGCGGATTTCCTCGTAATCGACGCCTTCCAGTTCACCGGTAGCCTTCTTGATGGCGCGCTCGATCACGTCCTTGGACATGTTCACGGCCAGGCCCTTGTCCACGGCCACGCGCAGGCGCGGATTGTTGTTGGGGTCGCCTCCACCGCCGCGCGCGGCAACGCCGATCTCGCGGATGATCTTGGTGAAAATCTTGCCGCGCTTCGCGTCGGACGCGTTCTTGCGGGCTTCGATGGAGGGGCCTCTACCCATGGGTGCTACCGTCTGGCTGCTTCAGGATCAAGGCGCGGATTCTACCTGATCGGGGGCCGCAACCGTGTCTAGGGCCGAAGGGATATCGGGAAGGCGCCATCCACGCATGGCGTGGATCTACTGCCGCCGGGCATGGCCCGGCGCTACCGAGAGTGCACCGCCCTGCCCGGCGAACCGCCTTACGCAGCGGCGGCGTCGCGGCTGTGATCGAACTGGCCGTGGCGCAGGAAATGCGCGGTCTGCCGCGCGGCATCGGGCGATACCACCAGGCCACTGTGGCTGGTGCGCACCACGCAATGGTCGGCCAGGCCCGGCAGGCGTGTCTCGGCCAGGGCCACGGTACCGTCGGAGGCATCGTCGATGGCGCCCAGCAGGCTGCCCAGCCCGTGCGGCACCGAACCGGCGATCAGGCCAACCTCGGCCCTGCCCTGCCAGTCCGGCAGGCCATCGAGCAGGAGATCGCTGCTGCGCCCCAACGCCAGGCCCCAGCCGTGCTCGGACAGCGAACGCGCAGTGCCACTGCCGCGCAACGGCGAGCCCAGGCAGACCACGCGCTGCACGTCCAGTTGCGGCTGGCGGCGCAAGGCCTCCAGCGCCAGCAATCCCCCCAGGCTGTGGCCGACCAGCGACAACGGGCCGGCATCGGCCAGCCGCTCCAGCAGCTGCGGCACGGCCACGTCGGGGCCACCAAACACCGAGGAGTAACCGAACGCGTGCACCTGGAAACCACGCGCGCGCAGGCGCCAGGCCAGCGGCCCGACCCAGGCACGGGCATTCCAGATGCCATGCAGCAGCAATACGGGGGGAGTCATGCAAACAGCCTGGCGGTCAGCGGGGCGGAAACGTACGGTGATTGAACACGCGCGCGCAGCAAGCGGCGGTGAACGTCAGGTCGCGCGCGGTGCGCGGCGCAGGATGAACTCGAGGTCCTGGGTATCACCGACCGGGAACAGGTACTCGCCGGCCTTCTCGAATCCATAGCGGGCGTAGAAACGCTGTGCGCCGAAGTTCTCCGACCACACGCCCAGCCACAGCGTGCGCGGGCCTTCGTGTTCCAGCCAGGCCAGCGCGGTTTCCAGCAGGCGGCTGCCCCAGCCGCAGCTCTGCTGCGTCTTGATCAGATACAGGCGCTTGAGTTCGCCGTCACCGGGCTTCACGTCCGGGTGCGGCAGGCCACAGGGGCCGGCGGCGGCATGGCCGACCGCCTCCCCGTCCAGCTCCAGCAGCCACACCGCGTAATCCGGGTGGGCCAGGATCACGCGCTGGCGCTCGACCGTGTAGGCCTCCTCGAGGAAGGCCTGCAGGTCCTGCGGCGGATACAGATGGCCGAAGGTTTCGGTGAACGTGCGGGCAGCCAGCGCCGACAGGGTCGGCGCGTCGTCCACGGTGGCGCGGCGGATCGAATACATGCAGGAAGTTGACGTCAGGGCGAAGCGCGGGTCAAGCCTTTTCAGGCGATTCCGCTTCTTCTTCCTCGTCCTCTTCCTCGTACTCCTCTTCGTCCTCGTCCTCTTCTTCGCCTTCCTCGTCCTCGTCGTACTCTTCCTCTTCGTCGTCCTCGTAATCCTCGACGCCGAAGTCTTCACCGTCCCAACGGCCTTCGCCGTCGGCGACGAAGGTCAGGGCCATCGCCGCCGGGTTGGTTCCGACGCGAACCAGCCAACCACCGAACACGCGCGCACGCTCGGTGACCAGGGTGGCCTCGGAGCCTTCATTGCCCAGCTTTTCCCACTCCAGCGAAAACGCAAACTCGGTCATTGCCTGGATCTCCTGATCAGTTGGTCTTGGGGCGAACCTGGATGTGCACTTCGGCCAGCTGCGCGTCGACGATCGGCGACGGCGCGTCGGTCATCAGATCCTGTGCACCAGTGGTCTTCGGGAACGGGATGACGTCGCGGATCGACTCGGTGCCGGCCATCAGCGCGGCGATGCGGTCGATGCCGAAGGCGATGCCACCGTGCGGCGGCGCGCCGTAGTTCAGCGCGTCGAGCAGGAAGCCGAACTTGGCGCGGGCCTCTTCGGCACCGATGCCGAGCAGTTCGAACACCGCGCTCTGCATGTCCGGACGATGGATACGGATCGAACCGCCGCCGATTTCATTGCCATTGAGCACCATGTCGTAGCCGCGCGAAACGGCGGTACGGGCATTGGCGCGCAGGTCGGCGATGTCGTCCACGGCCGGTGCGGTGAAGGGGTGATGCAGGGCGACATAGCGCTGTTCTTCCTCGTCCCACTCGAACATCGGGAAGTCGGTGACCCACAGCGGTGCCCAGCCGTCGGCGACCAGGCCGAAGTCCTTGCCGGCCTTCAGGCGCAGCGCGCCCATGAAGTCGGAGACCTTGTTGTAGCCACCGGCGCCGAAGAACACGATGTCGCCGTTACCGGCGCCGACGTGGGCGACCAGCGCAGCGAAGGATTCCTCGCTGAAGAACTTCTGGATCGGCGAGCTGACTTCGCCGTTGTCGGCGATCTTGATGTAGGCCAGGCCCTTGGCGCCGTACTTGGCGGCATGCGCTGCGTATTCGTCGATCTGCTTGCGGCTGAGCGCTGCACCGCCCGGGATGCGCAGCGCGGCGACGCGGCCTTCGGCGTCATTGGCCGGGCCGGTGAACACGGCGAACTCGCTGTCCTTGACCAGCTCGGCCACGTCGACCAGCTCCAGCGCGATGCGCAGGTCCGGCTTGTCCGAGCCGTAGCGACGCATCGCCTCGGCCCAGGTCATGCGCGGGAAGCTGGCATCCAGCTGGACGTCGACCACTTCCTTGAAGATGGCGCGGATCATGTCCTCGACGAAATCCTGCACGTCGCGCTCGCGGACGAAGGCGAATTCCATGTCCAGCTGGGTGAATTCCAGCTGGCGGTCGGCACGCAGGGCCTCGTCGCGGAAGCAGCGCGCGATCTGGTAGTAGCGGTCGAAGCCGGCCACCATCAGGATCTGCTTGAACAGCTGCGGGCTCTGCGGCAGGGCGTAGAACTCGCCCGGATGCATGCGCGCCGGCACCAGGAAGTCGCGCGCGCCTTCCGGGGTGGCCTTGGTCAGGATCGGGGTCTCGATGTCCTGGAAGCCCTTTTCGTCCAGATGGCGGCGCAGGGCCTGCACCAGCTTGATGCGGGTGCGCTGCATGCGCTGCATTTCCGGGCGGCGCAGGTCCAGGTAGCGGTACTTCAGGCGGGTTTCCTCGCCCGGATTCTCGTGGGCGTGGAACGGCAGCGGCGCGGCCTTGTTCAGCACGGTGATGGCGGTGGCGATCACTTCCACCTTGCCGGTGCGCATCTTGTCGTTCACCGCGTGGCGGGCACGCACCACGCCTTCCACCTGCAGCACATCCTCGTAGCCCAGCGACGCGGCCACGGCGAACACGTCGGCGTTGTCGACTTCCACGGTCACCTGCACGATGCCTTCATGATCTCGAAGATCGATGAAGCAGACGCCGCCCTGGTTACGGGCCACGTCGGTCCAGCCGGCGAGGGTGACAGTCTGGCCAATCAGGGTCTCATCGACCAGGCCGCAGAAGTGGGTACGCATGGGGGGGAAGCTCCGCTGGAGAACGCCGGCACCGGATGGGGGCCGGAAAGCCTCGTATTCTGCGGCCGAGGCCCCGGCCGGGGCAAATCCGGCCAGTCACACCGGCTTGATCGCCCCCCTCCCTATAGTCGGGCACCTGCCACCGTATGGGATGCCGCCATGAAACCGCTGTCCCTGACCAGCCTGGCCGTAACCCTCAGCCTGGGTGCCGCCGGCACCCTTGCCCTGCCCGCCCCTTCCGCGCATGCGCAGAGCGGCGTTGTCCGCTGCGAAAGCCAGAACAACCGCGAACGGGTCTGCAACACCGGCTGGCGCAATGCGCAGCTGGTGCGCCAGCTGTCCGGCTCGGACTGCGATGAAGGACGCACCTGGGGCAGCCGTAACGGCAGCATCTGGGTCACCAACGGTTGCCGCGCCGAATTCGTCGAGGCCCGCGGTGGCTGGGGCGGCGGCAATGGCAATGGCGGTGGCAGGGGCGGCAACAACGGCCGGCCCGGCGAGACCATCCGCTGCGAGAGCCAGAACAACCGTGAGCGCAGCTGCCCGGTCGGCTGGCGCAATGCCCGCCTGGTCCGCCAGCTGTCCGGCAGCCCCTGCAACGAAGGGCGTACCTGGGGCGTGCGCAACGGCGCGGTCTGGGTCAGTGGCGGCTGCCGTGCCGAATTCGCCGAAGCCCGCGGCTGGGGCGGTGGTGGCGGTGGCTGGGGGGGCGGCAACAGCAATTACTCAGTTACCTGCAGCAGCAACAACAACCGCTCGCAGACCTGCGACTGGGATGAGCGTCAGGGCCGCCCGGTGTTGCAGCAGCAGCTGTCCGGCAGTGCCTGCCAGGAAGGCCGCAGCTGGGGCTACTCACGTGGCCAGGTGTGGGTGAGCAACGGCTGCCGCGCGCGTTTCGGTACGCGGTAAGTACACGGTCGGATCCCTGGCCGACGGCCAGGGCTCTGATCCCGGTCCGGTATCCCGCATCCACGCATGGCGTGGATTTACTGAGGGCCTTTCTGGGGTCGAGGCCCTCCGCAGGAGGGATCCGACCCTGGGATCACGGGGCGGACGCTTTGTCGTCGCCCCACGGTGCAGGCGGCAGGGCAACCGGCTTGCTCAGGTCGAACTGCACGCGGAAGCGGCGGCCCTCCGGGCGGGTCAGCTCGTAGACAAAGGTCTGGTCGGGATCAATCTCCATCGCCCAGGTGTTGTGCGTGGAGGCCAGCATGTCGGCGCGGCGGAACATCGCCACCGAATCGGCGTCGGCGGGGAACTGCTGGCGCTCGGCGGTGCCCGGCGGCGTGCTGTCGCCACCGTAGAGGGTGATCGCGTCGGGGCTGCCGTCTTCGTGGCGATGGTCGTGCTTCAGGCGCAGGCCGGTTTCCGTACGGGTCAGCACCCAGGTCCGCGAGTGGTCATCGCCGACATGGAACGGGATGCGCAGCTCGTGCGCCGGATCGGCACAGCCGCGCACATGCATGACCAGGCGCTGCCCGGCGAACGGATCCTTGCCGGTCGGTGCCGGCGTGTCCTCCACCACCTTGCCGGCGTAAGCCTGGCCGCAATGCGCGGCGATGGCGGCCATGAAGGCATCGGCCGGTGCGGTCGCCAGATCATGGGCGACCGTATCGGAGCGCTGCGAACACGCAGCAAGGCTGAGCAGGAGGGCGGAAGCGGTGACAACGGCAGGCAGTTTCATGCCCCAACCCTAACGGCCATGGCCGAAGTGCGCAAACCGCACGCGCAGCATCCGCTCAGCGATCGACTGCAGATGCCGCTGGCAGGGTTTCGGTGGCCGCCACCGGCGCGGCTTCGCCTTCACCCGCAGGTTCCTGTTCAACCGGATCGACATCGAACGGCGTGCGGAACACCAGCGACGGCAACAGCGTGGTCAGTGCGGCATACAGCAGCAGCGCGCCGAACAGCACCGCCGGAATCTGGAAGCGCTCGCGCATGATCGCCGCCAGCACCAGGGTGAAGATGAGGGTCGGGGCCAGCGCCAGCGAGACCCTCAGGCTGCTGCGGAAGCTCTCGCCGAACATCACCCGACGCTGCAGCCAGACCACGCCGATGCGCAGCGGCAGCACCACCAGAGTGATCACGATGCCCAGCCCCAGCGCCTCAAAGCTCAGTGCTTCGCTGGGCACCTTGGTGCCGGCGTTGAAGAAGTAGAACGGCACGAAGAACGAGGCGAACAGGCGCAGCGCATGCAGGTTCTCGTGCGAGGCCAGCAGCGGCATGCGCTGGTGCAGCAGGCGCGCGACCAGGCCGGCGATGAAGGCACCGACCAGGTAATACACACCCAGCAGATAGGTGATGTACGCCGCGACCATGCCGACCATGACCAGCAGCGAGAACTCCGAACCCGGCGCGTGCGGCGCCACCCAGCGGCCCAGCGCGATGAACAGCAGCGGCAGGCCGACCATCATCGCCAGCAGCGCCAGGCTGGACAGCGCCATGTGCCCCGGGTCGCCGGCCTGCAGCACGATGAACAACGCGGCCAGCGCCAGCAGTTCACCGGCAATGGCCTTGCTGGTCACCCAGAATCGCTCGTCCTCGCTCAGGCCAAGCCGCGACAGCGAATCCATGATGAAACCGGTGGAGGGAGTCAGCAGCGCCAGCGCCAGCAGGCCCGCGGCCTGCCACGGCAGCCCCGCGTAGCGCCAGGCCAGCCAGCCCACACCGAACAGCGTGCCGGTACGGATCACCAGATGCGCCAGCAGCGGCCACATGCCACGGCGCAGCGCCTGCAGATCCACTTCCAGGCCGGCGAACAGGAACAGCGAGGAAATGCCCAGCGTGGCCAACAGACCGATCACCGCGTCGTGCGCCTGGTCGCCCAGCCAGAGCATGCCGATGATGCCGAACAGCAGGCAGGTCAGCGGCGCGGGCAGGCTGAAACGCTGCAGCGCGCGCGGGATCACCAGCAGCGCAAAGATCAGCAGCAGGTAGATCAGTTCATGGCTCATGGGGGACTTCCGTGTGATTCGAACGCGCGCAGGATGCGCGCGCCGAACCGATCCGGCAAGCCACTTCTGAATGACCCCGGTTACCTCAACCGATCAGCCGATCGGCGATGCGGCCTACCTGCGCCAGCACCGTGGCACGCTGTTCGTTGCTGATCGCACCCGCCTGCAGGTAGGCGGTCAGCACCCAGGGCGTGCCGCCGGCCAGCGGCCACAACACGGCGATGTCGTTGCGCGCGTCCTCGCCGTTGCTGCCGGTCTTGTCACCGACGCGCCAGCGCTTGCCCAGGCCCGCGCGCAGGCAGGCGTCGCCGGTTTCGTTGTCGATCAGCCAATCGGCCAGCTGCTGCCGCGACGCCGGCTGCAGCACCTCGCCCAGCACCACGCGCTGCAGGGTCGCAGCCATCGCCGCCGGCGTGGTGGTGTCGCGCGGATCGCCCTTGGCAAAGCTGTTCAGCTCCGGCTCCAGGCGATCACTGCGGCTCACCGCATCACCGCTCGCGCGCAGGAACGCAGTCACCGCGGGCGGGCCACCGACCACGCCGAACAGCAGGTTGGCTGCAGTGTTGTCGCTGGTGATGATCGTGGCACGGCACAGATCCCGCACGGTCATGTCCTTGCCGGCGTGGCGGCGGGTGACCGGCGCGTGCGAGAGCAGGTCGGCATCGCGCACCGGCACGCGCGTGTCCAGCAACGCGGGCCTGCGCTCAGCCTGGCTGAGCACGGTGGCGGCCAGCACGCTCTTGAACGTGCTGCACATCGGGAAACGCTCGTCCTGGCGATGACCGATGCGGCGGCCGCTGGCGGTATCAAGCAGGGTCACGCCGAGGCGGCCGGCACAGGCCTTTTCCAGTGCGGCGAAGTCGGTGGCGGCGGTGAGGGCGGCATCGGTCGGTGCACTGGCGGCGGTCTTGCCCGCCGCACGGGCCAGCAACGGCAGGGCAAGCGAGGAAGCAACGGCAGCACCACTGAACTGCAGGAATCGGCGACGGGCGAGCATGCGGGTTCTCCTGGGGGACCGCCCGATTATTGAAGCCTCGCACGCAGGCGACCAGCGCGAAAAATCAGCGGAAGGCATTAGCTGGATTAATACCTGTCGCAATCAACCCTTTAATTCTCCTGAACTAGCTACTGGGAAGGTAGGATCAGCCATCACATTGACTCACGACTACTCTGATGCTGCACCCTACCCTGCCGCTGAACGCCCTGCGTGCCTTCGAGGCGGCCGCACGCCACCAGAACTTCACCCGTGCCGCGCTGGAGCTGTGCGTCAGCCAGGCCGCGCTGAGCCACCAGATCCGCGGGCTGGAGGACCGGCTCGGCATCCGTCTGTTCCATCGCCTGCCGCGCGGCGTGGCGCTCACCGAGGAGGGCGCGGCGCTGTATCCGGTGCTCAACGAATCGTTCGAGCGCATCTCGGCCAGCATCGCGCGCTACACCGGTGGCCCGGCCCGTGAAGTACTGACGCTGGGCGTGGTCGGCACCTTCGCCACCGGTTGGCTGCTGCCACGGCTGGCTGCGTTCGAGGCCGCGCACCCGGACATCGAGCTGCGACTGCAGACCCACAACAATCGCATTGATCTGGCCGGCGAGGGCCTGGACCTGGCGATCCGCTTCGGTGATGGCGACTGGCAGGGCCAGGCCTGCACAGCGATCCTCGACGCGCCGTTTGCACCGCTGTGCGCACCAGCATTGGCGCGGCGGCTCAAACAGCCACGCGACCTGGGCACCCTGCCCCTGCTGCGCTCCTACCGCAGCGACGAATGGCCGCGCTGGCTGCAGGCGGCAGGAGTGAGTGGCGTGGAAGCCCGCGGGCCGGTGTTTGATTCGTCGTTGACGGTGGCGATGGCCGCGGTGGGTGGTGCCGGCGTGGCGCTGCTGCCGCTGCGCATGTTCGAGCAGGAACTGGCCGAGGGTCGCCTGCTGCAGCCATTCAGCACCACGCTGGAGCTGGGGCGCTACTGGCTCACGCGGCTGCGCTCGCGGGCCGAGCGTGAGCCGGCGAAGCGGTTCCGCGAATGGCTGCAGGCGCAGGGATGAAAAAGGGGACGGAGGGGATTAAGTCGTTTGTGCCACAAACGACTTAATCCCCTCCGTCCCCTTTTTTGCGTGATCAGGACTCCAGCAGTTCCATCCACGCGGCTTCGGCTTTTTCCAGCTGGGCGGCAGCGGTTTCGCGGTCACGGCCGATCACCGCCATGCGGGTGGCATCGGCGTAGTTGGCCGGGTCGGCCAGCTGGCGGTCCAGCTCGGCCAGGGCGCTTTCCAGCTCGGCCACCTTGGCCTCGGCGGCAGCCAGCTTGTGCGGGTTCACCGGCTTCTTCTGCACCACCTGAGCCACCGGCGCGGTCTTGACCACCACCGGCTCTTCCACCTGTTCCATGCGCGCCTTGGTGCCCTGCGCCTGCGGACGGGTGCGCAGCCAGGCCGCGTAGGCGTCGAGGTCGCCGTCGAACGGCTCGACCACGCCATCGGCCACGCGCCAGTAGGTATCGCAGACCAGGCCGATCAGATGGCGGTCATGCGAGACCATCACGATCGCGCCTTCGAAGGTGGCCAGTGCCTCAGCCAGCGCTTCGCGCATTTCCAGGTCAAGGTGGTTGGTCGGTTCGTCCAGCAGCAGCACATTCGGCTGCTGCCAGGCGATCAGCGCCAGCGCCAGGCGCGCGCGCTCGCCACCGGAGAAACCATCGACCGGCTCGAATGCACGGTCGCCCGGGAAGTTCCACTTGCCGAGGAAATCGCGGAACGACTGGTTCGGTGCGTCCGGCGCGATCTCGCGGAAATGCTCCATCGGCGACTGGCCTTCGTGCAGCGACTCCACCGTGTGCTGGGCGAAGTAGCCGATCTTCAGGTCCGGGTGCGCCATGCGTTCGCCGACGATCGGCGCCAGCTCGCCTACCAGGGTCTTCACCAGGGTGGTCTTACCGGCACCGTTGGGGCCGAGCAGGCCGATGCGCTGGCCCGCTTCCAGGCCGAAGCCGACGTTGTGCAGGATCACCGCGTCCTTGCCATAGCCAGCCTCGACGTGGTTCAGGCGGATCAGCGAGAACGGCAGCTTGGCCGGCGGCGCGAACTCGATGCGGAACTCGCGCTCGGCACGCACCGCTTCGGTGCCGGCCAGCTTGGCCAGGCGCTTCATGCGGCTCTGCGCCTGCGCGGCCTTGCTGGCCTGCGCCTTGAAGCGGTCGATGAAGCTCTGCAGGTGGGCACGCTCGGCCTGTTCCTTCTCGTGCGCGATCTGCTGCTGGCGCAGCTGTTCGGCGCGCTGGCGCTCGAAGTCGGTGTAGCCGCCCGGATAGAGCTTGGCGCCGCCACCGTGCAGGTGCAGGGTGTGGGTGGCCACGTTGTCGAGGAACTCGCGATCATGCGAGATCAGCAGCAGGGTGCCCGGATACTTCAGCAGCCACTGCTCCAGCCAGTACACCGCGTCCAGATCCAGGTGGTTGGTCGGTTCGTCCAGCAGCAGCAGGTCGCTGGGCATCATCAGCGCGCGGGCCAGGTTCAGGCGCACGCGCCAGCCGCCGGAGAACGAGGACACCGCGCGGTGGTGGGTCTCTGCCGGGAAACCGAGGCCGTGCAGCAGCTTGCCGGCGCGCGCTTCGGCGTCGTAGGCATTGAGCTCGGCCATCTTCGTGTGCGCCTCGGCCACCGCTTCCCAGTCTTCACGGGCGGTCGCCTCGGCCTCGGCGGCCAGCACTGCGGCCACCTCGATGTCACCGCCCAGAACGAAGCTCAGCGCCGGGTCGGGCAGCGACGGGGTTTCCTGGGCGACGCTGGCGATGCGCACCTTGCCGGGCAGATCGACATCGCCCTTGTCCGCCTCCAGCTCGCCCTTCACCGCCGCGAACAGGCTGGACTTGCCAGCACCGTTGCGGCCGACCACACCCACCCGGTAACCGGCGTGCAGGGTCAGGTCGACATTGGACAACAGCAGCCGCTCGCCGCGGCGCAAGGCGAAATTACGAAGGGAAATCATCGGGGGAGGCGTCCATATAACCAGATGGAATGTGCTGGTGAGCACTGTTCCTGCGACGCAATTCTAGCGTTAACGAATACTTGACGCGTCCCGGGATGCGCGGCGGCCGGCGTTCCTCTCTCCCACGTCCTTGCCGCGCGCGTCCCGGGCTCCCTCCCCCGCCAGTGCCGATCCGGGCTAAATGTTTGCTGCTGCAACGTTTTTTCCGATGACCGGCATTTGACACGCACTGAATATCCCGTTAATTCCTGCTTTGCGCACCGCAACAACCGCCGTCCGCCTCACCCCCGTGATGTCGATTCCGGTGCCGCCCCCGCCAACCGGAGCTCCGTCCCGATGACCCGCAAGACCAGCCTGATCGCCGCCGCCGTCGCTGTCGCACTCGGTGGCTCTCCGTTCGTTGCCGCTGCCCAGCAGGCCGGCACCGCCGCCAACACCCTGGACACGGTGATCGTCACCGGTACCCGCGTGGCCGACCGCACGGTGGCCGAATCGCAGTCGCCGATCGACATCATCACCCCCGAAGCCCTGCAGTCCACCGGCACCAGCGAGCTGGCCACCGCACTGTCGCGCGCCCTGCCCTCGCTGAACTTCCCGCGCCCTGCCCTGACCGATGGCACCAGCGGCGTGCGCCCGGCGCAGCTGCGCGGCCTGTCACCGGACCAGGTGCTGGTGCTGGTCGACGGCAAGCGCCGCCACACCTCGGCGATGATCAACGTCAACGGCAGCATCGGCCGTGGTTCGTCGGCGGTGGACATCAATGCGATCCCGATCGCCGCCATCGAGCGCGTGGAAGTGCTGCGCGACGGTGCGTCGGCGCAGTACGGCTCGGACGCCATCGCCGGCGTCATCAACATCGTGCTCAAGGGCAGCGGTAGTGGCGGCAGCCTGGCGGTGGACTACGGCCAGTACTCGGCCGGTGACGGCAACAAGTACCAGCTCTCCGGCGATACCGGCGTCGAGTTCGGCAACGGCCGTGGCCGCGTGCACGTGGCCGGCCAGATCAGCCAGCAGGACGAAAGCAACCGCGCCGGCCCGTACCGCGGCACCACCCCGAACACCGGCAACTTCCCGAGCATCGGCCAGAAGACTTTCATCGTCGGCGACCCGCGCGTGGATGCGACTGCGGCTTCGGTCAACGCCAGCTTCGATTTCAGCGACCGCGTGACCGGCTACGCCAGCGCGCTGCTCAGCAACCGCGACATCACCTCGTTCGCGTTCTACCGCTCGCGCAACCACAGCGGGCAGAGCGCGCTGCTGGCGCAGACCTACCCGGACGGCTTCGTGCCGGAGATCAACCAGTACTCCAAGGACCGCTCGCTGGTGGCCGGGGTCAAGGGCAACACCGACAACGGCTGGACCTGGGACCTGAGCCTGAACCACGGCGAGAACACCCTCGACTTCCACACCCGCAACAGCATCAACTACAGCCTCGGCGCAACCAGCCCGCGCTCGTTCTACGACGGCACGCTGAAGTACCAGCAGGACATCTTCAATGCCGACCTGACCAAGTCGCTGGACTGGGGCCTGGCCTACCCGGTCACGCTGTCCTTCGGTGGTGAATACCGCAAGGAGAAGTGGGACCAGAAGCCGGGCGAGCTGAACTCGTACACCGGCAGTGGCGCGCAGGGCTTCGGTGGCTTCACCCCCACCAATGAAGTGCATGCCGACCGCCACAACTACGCGGTCTATGCGGGTCTGGAAGCGGACCTGACCGAGAAGTTCTCGGCCGGCATCACCGGCCGCTACGAGGATTACTCGGACTTCGGCGACCGCTTCTCCGGCAAGCTGTCGGCGCGCTACGCGTTCACCGACAAGGTTGCGCTGCGGGCCACCGCGTCCAGCGGATTCCGTGCACCGTCGCTGGCGCAGCAGGGCTACCAGGCGGTCACCAGCCAGTTCCTCAACGGCGTGTTCGTCGAGCGCGGCACCTTCCCGACCACCAGCCCGGCTGCGCAGGCGCTGGGCGCCTCGCCGCTGAAGGCCGAGACCTCCACCTCCTACAGCCTGGGCCTGGTGCTGCAGCCGGTCGACCGCCTGTACATCACCGTCGACGCCTACCAGATCGACATCGATGACCGCATCGCATTGTCGTCCAGCATCACCACCAACACCGCCACCAGCGCGCTGCTGGGCACGCTGGGCCTGCCGCAGGTGACCGCGTTCTCGTACTTCACCAACGGCCTGGATACGCGCACCCGCGGTGTCGATTTCGTGTCCAGCTACACGGTGCCCTTCAGCGCCAGCAGCCTGGAACTGACCGCCGCGTACAGCTACAACGACACCGAAGTGCGCCGCGTCGGCGGCACCCCGGCGGTGTTCGGCACGCTGGGCCTGACCCAGTCGCTGATCGGCCGCGATGAGATCGGCCGCATCGAGGACAGCTATCCGCGCGACAAGGCGATCCTGAGCGGCACCTGGCGTTCGGACCACTGGGAACTGGGCCTGGCCGCGACCCGCTACGGTAAGTTCACCGTGCGCAACTCGGCCACCGCACTGCGCGACCAGACCTATGGCGACGCCTGGGTGGTGGATGCCTCGGCCAGCTACAAGCCGAGCAGCAACTGGACCCTGACCGTGGGCGCCGACAACCTGCTGGACAAGTACCCGGACCGCACCGAAGACCTGCAGAACTCCACCTTCGGCATGCTGCCGTACAGCAACTACTCGCCGTTCGGCTTCAACGGCGCGTACGTGTACGGCCGGGTCAAGTACACCTGGTAAGCGGTAGTGCCGGCCGCTGGCCGGCAACTCCCCGGTGGGGTCAGATCCCTTTTCCTGCGGGAGAGGGATCTGACCCCATTCGCATTTAAGGTTTGCCGTATCTGGCGTCATCGGTGAAAATCGGGATACCCCCGTTTTTCTGCGAGTGCCGATGCACCATGACACCGACCTGATCAACATCGTTGCCGTTGGCCTCGGGCTCGCCTTCATCTTCGGCGCGCTGGCCAACAAGCTCCGCTTGTCTCCCTTGGTCGGTTACCTGGTTGCTGGCATCTGCGTAGGCCCGTTCACCCCCGGCTTCGTCGCCGACCAGGCGCTGGCCAACCAGCTGGCCGAGCTGGGCGTGATGCTGCTGATGTTCGGCGTCGGCCTGCACTTCTCGCTGAAGGACCTGATGGCGGTCAAGGCCATCGCCATCCCCGGTGCCATCGGCCAGATCGCGGTCGCTACCCTGCTCGGCTGGGGCGTGGCCTCGCTGATGGGCTGGCCAGCCCTGCATGGCGTCATCTTCGGTTTCTCGCTGGCCACCGCCAGTACCGTGGTACTGCTGCGGGCGATGGAGGAGCGCCGCCTGTTGGAGACCATGCGCGGCAAGATCGCGGTCGGCTGGCTGATCGTGGAAGACCTGGCCTGTGTGCTCGCGCTGGTGATGATGCCGGTGATGGCCGGTGTGTTCGGCCCCGATGCGGACAAGGAATCGCACTCGCTGGGCAGCGTGCTGGCCGACATCGGCTGGACCTTCGTGCAGCTGGGCCTGTTCGTGGCGGTGATGCTGGTGGTCGGGCGCCGGGTCATCCCGTGGATCCTCGAACGTATCGCCGGCACCGGTTCGCGCGAACTGTTCACCCTGTCGGTGCTGGCGATCGCGCTGGGCGTGGCGTTCGGCTCGGCCATGTTGTTCGGCGTCTCGTTCGCGCTGGGCGCGTTCTTCGCCGGCATGCTGCTCAACGAATCGGAGCTGAGCCACAAGGCCGCACATGATTCGCTGCCGCTGCGCGATGCGTTCGCGGTGCTGTTCTTCGTCTCGGTCGGCATGCTGTTCGACCCCAACATCCTCGTCCAGCACCCTTGGCAGGTGCTGGCCACGGTGCTGATCATCATGTTCGGCAAGTCGGCCGCCGCGTTCTTCATCGTGCGCGCGTTCGGCCACCCGACCAGCACTGCGCTGACCATCTCGGCCAGCCTGGCGCAGATCGGCGAATTCGCCTTCATCATCGCCGGCCTCGGCGTCGCGCTGCAGATCCTGCCGAAGGAAGGCCAGTCGCTGGTGCTGGCCGGCGCGCTGGTGTCGATCATGCTCAACCCGCTGGTGTTCGGGCTGCTTGACCGTTGGCAGGCCAAGCAGGAGCAGTCGCCCCAGGCCGCCGAGCCGGAAGAGGCCACCGGTCCCTCGCGTGACCTGCATGACCATGCCATCGTCATTGGTTACGGCCGGGTCGGCAGCGAGCTGGCGCAGGTGCTGCGCGATCGTGGCGTGCCGGTGCTGGTGATCGATGACAACAAGGAGCACGTCGAACAGGCGCACGCCAAGGGCCTGGCGGCGATCCGTGGTAGTGCCGCTGCCGACCGCGTGCTGGCCGAAGCGCATCCGGAACGCGCGAAGATTGCGGTGCTGGCGATTCCTCAGCCGCTGGAAGCCGGTGAGGCGCTGGCCAAGCTGCGTGCGATCAATCCGGATCTGACCCTGCTGGCGCGAGCACACAGCGATGCAGAGGTGAAGCATCTGTTGGAGCACGGTGCGGATGGCACGGTGATGGCCGAGCGTGAGCTGGCGTACTCGCTGGCCGAGATGGTGATGGCCACGCCGCCGTATCGCGGGCTGGGACAGCACAGTATTCCGGTGGTGTGAGGAGTGTGGGTGCGGCAGGGCTTGCAGCCCTGCACCTGCTGAAGCAACGGCAACGACAAAAGCAAAAGCTGGCATTCCGTGGGATGGCGGGGTGGGTCCGGTTGCAGGGGACGCCGTGAATCCGTCCATGGAGGCTCGGTCGCGCCATCCATGGCGCTCACGCCCCTGCAACCGGGCCCACCCTGCCTTCGACAATTTCCTGCGGCTGTTGGTAGGTGTCGACCTTGGTCGACACGGCGGTGCATCTGACCCCGGAAACAAAAAAATCCCCGGTCGACCCGCATCGACCGGGGATCTGGATCGCCACGTTGCCATGCCTTGGAGAGGCAGTTCCACCGTAGCGCATCGCGGTGCCGGTGGTGATCGCCTGTGGCGATGACGACCAAGCGTGCGGCTATCAGGCGCCGGCCAGGGCCTGTTCCAGGTCGGCGCGCAGGTCGCCGATGTGCTCGATGCCGATCGACAGCCGCACCGTGTCTTCGCTGACGCCGGCCTTGGCCAGTTCGGCGGCGTCCAGCTGGCGATGGGTGGTCGAGGCGGGATGGGTGGCCAGTGACTTCGCGTCGCCCAGGTTGACCAGGCGGGTGAACAGCTTCAGTGCATCGAGGAAGCGTGCGCCGGCTTCACGGCCGCCCGGCAGGCCGAAGGTCAGTACGCCCGAGCCGTGCCCGCCCAGGTAGCGCTGCGCGGCGGCGTGCTCGGGGTCGTCGGCCAACCCGGCGTAGCGCACCCAGGCCACCTTGGCATGCGCCTTCAGGAACTGCGCGACGGCCAGTGCGTTGGCGTTGATGCGTTCCATGCGCAGCGCCAGGGTCTCGATGCCCTGCAGGATCAGGAACGCGTTGAACGGTGACAGCGCCGCGCCGGTATTGCGCAGCGGCACCACCCGCGCGCGGCCGATGTAGGCCGCTGGCCCCAGCGCTTCGGTATAGACCACGCCGTGGTAGCTGGGGTCGGGCTGGTTGAGCCGCGCGAAGCGCTGGGGTTGTGCAGCCCAGTCGAAGCGGCCGGAATCGACGATCGCGCCGCCCAGGCTGTTGCCGTGGCCGCCAAGGTACTTGGTCAGCGAATGCACCACGATGTCGGCGCCGTGCTCGAACGGGCGCAGCAGGAACGGGGTGGCCACCGTGTTGTCGACGATCAGCGGCACGCCGGCGGCATGCGCGACCTCGGCGATGGCGGCGATGTCGGTGACGTTGCCACGCGGGTTGCCGATCGATTCGACGAACACGGCCTTCGTGCGTTCATCGATCAGCGCGGCGAACGCGGACGGATCGGCCGGGTCGGCGAAGCGCGCCTGGATGCCGTACTGCGGCAGGGTGTGCGCCAGCAGGTTGAGGCTGCCGCCATACAGCGCACTGGAGGCGACGATGTTGTCGCCGGCCTCGGCGATGGTCTGGATGGCATAGGTGATGGCCGCCTGCCCCGAGGCCAGCGCCAGCGCACCGATGCCGCCTTCCAGCGCGGCCAGGCGCTGCTCCAGTACGTCGGTGGTGGGGTTCATGATGCGCGTGTAGATGTTGCCCGGCACCTTCAGATCGAACAGGTCGGCGCCGTGCTGGGTGTCATCGAAGGCATACGCCACCGTCTGGTAGATCGGCACCGCCACCGCGCGGGTGGTCGGGTCGGGACGGTAGCCGCCATGCACGGCCAGGGTTTCCAGTTGCCACTGCGGGTCGCTCATTGCGCCAGGCTCCATCCGGGGAAACCGCCACCATAGGCCAGCCGGGAGCATCCACTGAGAGCCGCTGGCGATGACGCCAGTACCACCGGTTATCAGGTTGGCCACGATTCAGGCAGCCGTCATGGGCCATTGCTAGGCTTCGCCACCGGGCGCCCCTGCCCGGGCACGGAGGCCCAAGCGCATGCAGTCATCCCCCTGGACACCCGCCGCCAGCGGCTCGCCGACCCCGGTGCTGCTGGTGGAGGACGACCGCCGCCTGGCCGAACTGGTCAGCGACTACCTGCACGAACATGGCTTCGCCGTGCAGCATGTGGCCCGTGGCGACCTCGCCGGTGCGGCCTGCCGCCAGCACGCGCCGGAACTGGTGGTGCTGGACCTGATGCTGCCCGGCCTCGGCGGCATAGACGTGTGCCGGCAGATCCGCAGCTTCTCCGATGTGCCGATCCTGATGCTGACCGCCTGCGAGGACGACATCGAACAGGTGCTCGGCCTGGAATCGGGCGCCGACGACTATGTGCACAAGCCGATCGAGCCGCGCCTGCTGCTGGCCCGCCTGCGCGCCCTGCTGCGCCGCCGCCATGGCAGCAGCAACACCGGCAGCCCCTGCCGCCTGATGCACGGCGAGCTGCTGATCGACCGCATGCAGCGCGAGGTGCATCTGCACGGCCAGCCGGTGGACATGGGCACCACCGAATTCGAGATCCTGTGGCTGCTGGCCAGCCAGCCGGGGCAGATTCTCTCGCGTGACCAGATCCTGCAGGCGGTGCGCGGCATCGGCTTCGACGGGCTGGACCGCAGTGTCGATGTCAGCATCGGCAAGCTTCGCCGCAAGCTGGGCGATGACGCGCGCGAACCGCGGCGGATCAAGACGGTGTGGGGCCGCGGCTACCAGTTCAATCCCTCGTCCTGGTCGGCATGAAGCGGCTGTTCCTGCGCCTGTGGCTGGTGGTCGGCGCGAGCTTCCTGATCACCCTGCTGCTGATCAACGTGATCTTCGATCGCATCTACCTGCCGTTCCAGCAGCGTGTGTTCGCAGAGCAGGTGCGCGGCCAGTTGTATGCATTGCGGCAGGGGTTGGACGGAAAGGACTCCGCCGCCCAGCAGGATCAGCTGGCGCAATGGCAACCCCACTATGGCATCGCATTGGCTCTGCTGCCGTCAGCACCGCCCCTCGCGACCGGCGAACAGGAACAGCTGCAGCGCAACGGGCTCATTTCCCGGCAGAAGTTCGAGATCGTACTGGCGCCGCTTGATCCACTGCATCCCGATGGCCCCTGGCTGCGCCTGCATCTGCCAGGCGAGCCGTCGATGACCCTCTATCTCACCCTGATCGCCTATTCGGTGATGCTGGCCCTGTTCGGGCTGTGCCTGTACGCCTGGGTGCGCCTGCTCTGGCGCGATCTGGACGCGCTGCGCGTGCATGCCGACCGCATCGGTGCCGGCGATCTGCAGGCGCGCGCGCAGGTTTCGCCACGCTCGCAGATACGCGTCATCGTCGACCATTCCAACCGCATGGCCGCACGCGTGGCCGAACTGGTCCAGCGCCAGCGCGACCTCACCCATGCCATATCGCACGAACTGCGCACGCCCATCGCGCGCGTGGCCTTCGGCCTGGACCTGATGCAGGACAGCGACGATCACGAACGCCGTACACGGCTGGCACAGGGGCTGCACGGCGACCTGGCCGAACTCAACCGGCTGGTCAGCGAACTGCTGGCCTATGAGCGTCTGGAGCATCCCGGCGAAGGCGAGCCGATGCAGCGCATTGAAGCCAACGACTGGCTGCAGGCCTGCCTGGCCGATGCACGCCGTGATGCCGAACGAGCCGGCGTGGTCCTGCGCGTGCAGCCCAGTGCGTTGCCGCGGGTGGATGCCGAACCGCGGCTGCTGCAGCTGGCGCTGAGCAATCTGGTGGGCAATGCGCTGCGCCACGCGCGTTCGCAGGTGGAAGTGTCGCTGGTCGGTGTCGGCGGCCGCGCGTGCCTGCGCGTGGATGACGACGGCCCGGGCATCGCCGAGGCCGACCACGAAAAAGTGATGCGCCCGTTCACCCGCCTGGATGACAGCCGCAGCCGCGATACCGGCGGCTTCGGGCTGGGCCTGGCCATCGTCAGCCGCATTGCAGCCCGCCACGGTGGCGAGCTGCGCATCAGCCGCGCCACGCTGGGTGGCGCGCGCCTGGAAATGCACTGGCCGCTGGCTGCCAGCTGAACGCCCACGGGCGCCATTACAGTTGATTACAACTCCCGCACAACTGCGGAGGGATCGGTCGCCGGCATATCGCCACGCTGGCGACCCTGCAGCACTCGCCGGATGCGCGCGCTGCTTTCCTCCCATTGTCGAGAGATTCCATGTCCCAGCTTCGCCGTTCCCCCACCCTGCTCTGCCTGGCCCTGCTGCCGCTGTTCGCCGCGCCGATCGCCCACGCCAAGGATGACCACTGGACCTTTGAGCTCGCCGCTGGTGGTGGCGTGACGCCGCGCTACAGCGGCAGCGAGGAATACCGCGCGACGCCGTCGCTGTCGTTCGATGTCACCTCGCCGGGGGGCTGGTTTCTGGGCACCAGTGGCATCGGTTGGGGCACGTCCATTGGCGAGCACACCCGTGTGCGTGCCTACATCGGCGCCAGCGGCATCCGCCGCGACAAGGACTCCCTGCTCGGCGGTTCGGACTTCCTGCGCGGCATGGGTGATATCGATACCCGTCCCCTGGTCGGTGTCTCGGCTGGTTATACGCTGGGCGAAGCCGTGCTGAGCGGCGCCTGGCAGTTCACCCGCAAGGACGAGGACAAGGCCGAGAACGGCCTGGCCACCCAGCAGATCCACCTGAACCTGAGCATGCCGCTGTTCGACCTGGCCGGTGGCGTGGTCAGCGGCAGTGTTTCCACCGACTACGGCAATCGCGGTTACATGCAGACCTGGTACGGCGTCAGCCCGGAACAGGCGGCGCGCACCGGCTTTGCCCAGCACACGCCGAAGGCTGGGCTGGTCAGCGCCGGTCTTGGCCTGAAATGGAGCCACCGCGTGGGCCGCAATGGCAACTGGTACATCTCGGCCGAAGGCACGCACCTGCTCGGCGATGCGGCCGACAGCCCGATCGTGCAGAAGGCGAACCAGTTCGGCTTGATGAGCGGCTATACGCACCGCTTCTGAGTGAGCGCCGGGCATGGCCCGGCGTACTCCGCAGGAAACGGGGCGCCGCGATCAGGCAGCGCCCCGTGTGAATCACGCCTTGGCGAACACCAGGTGGCCGCCGTCGTTGCCGACTTCGATGGTATCGCCGTTGACGAAGGCGCCGGACAGGATCTTCTGCGCCAGCGGGTTTTCCAGCTGCGCCTGGATCGCACGCTTCAACGGACGTGCGCCGTACACCGGATCGAAACCAACGTTGCCAAGCAGGTCGAACGCTGCATCGGACACCAGCAGCTTCAAACCACGTTCGGCCAGGCGCTTTTCCAGCCCACGCATCTGGATGCGCGCGATCTGCTTGATCTGCTGCTTGTCCAGCGGGTGGAACACCACGATGTCGTCCAGGCGGTTGATGAACTCCGGGCGGAAGTGCGCCTGCACCACGCCCATCACCGCCGCCTTCATCTGCGTGTAGGCCTCCGGGCTGTCATCAGCGCTCATGTCCTGGATCTGGTGCGAGCCCAGGTTCGAGGTCATCACGATGACGGTGTTGCGGAAGTCCACGGTGCGGCCCTGGCCATCGGTCAGGCGGCCATCGTCCAGCACCTGCAGCAGGATGTTGAACACATCCGGATGCGCCTTCTCCACTTCGTCCAGCAGGATCAACGAATACGGACGGCGACGCACGGCCTCGGTCAGGTAGCCACCCTCTTCGTAACCGACGTAGCCCGGGGGCGCACCGATCAGGCGGGCGACGCTGTGCTTCTCCATGAACTCGCTCATGTCGATGCGGATCATCGCGTCGGCACTGTCGAACAGGAACTCGGCCAGCGACTTGCACAGCTCGGTCTTGCCGACGCCGGTCGGGCCGAGGAACAGGAACGAACCGGCCGGGCGATTCGGATCGGACAGGCCCGCACGCGAACGGCGCACGGCATCGGAGACGACCTTGATCGCTTCCTCCTGGCCGACCACGCGGTTGTGCAGCACCTCTTCCATCCGCAGCAGCTTGTCGCGCTCACCTTCGAGCATCTTGTTGACCGGAATGCCGGTCCAGCGCGACACGACCTCGGCGATCTCCTCGTCGGTGACCCGGTCCTGCACCAGCTTGAAGTCCCTGTGTTCGGCTTCCTGCGCAGCGGCCAGCTGCTTTTCCAGCTGCGGCAGCAGGCCGTACTGGATCTCGCTCATCTTGGCGAAATCCTGGCGGCGCTGCGCGGCTTCCAGCTCCAGCTTGGCCTGCTCGACCTGCTCCTTGATCTTGGTCGCACCCTGCAGCGCTGCCTTCTCCGACTTCCAGATTTCATTGAGGTCGGAGAACTCGCGCTCCAGCGCCTCGATGTCGTTCTCCAGATCGGCCAGGCGCTGCCGCGAGGCCTCGTCCTTTTCCTTCTTCAGCATCTCGCGCTGGATCTTCAGCTGGATCACCCGGCGTTCCAGGCGGTCCAGCTCCTCCGGCTTGGAGTCGATTTCCATGCGCAGGCGCGAGGCCGCCTCGTCCATCAGATCGATGGCCTTGTCCGGCAGCTGGCGGTCGGTGATGTAGCGGTTGGACAGCGTCGCAGCGGCGACGATGGCCGGGTCGGTGATCTCCACGCCGTGGTGCACCGCGTACTTTTCCTTCAGCCCGCGCAGGATGGCAATGGTGTCTTCCACCGACGGCTCACCCACGAAGACCTTCTGGAAGCGGCGCTCCAGCGCGGCATCCTTTTCGATGTACTTGCGGTACTCATCCAGCGTGGTGGCACCGACGCAGTGCAGCTCGCCGCGTGCCAGCGCCGGCTTGAGCATGTTGCCGGCATCCATCGCGCCATCGGCCTTACCCGCACCGACCATGGTGTGCAGCTCATCGATGAACAGGATGATCTGCCCTTCGCTCTTGGCCAGGTCGTTGAGCACGCCCTTCAATCGCTCCTCGAACTCACCACGGAACTTGGCACCGGCAATCAGCGCGCCCATGTCCAGCGACAGCACACGCTTGCCGCGCAGGCCCTCGGGCACTTCGTCGTTGATGATGCGCTGGGCCAGACCTTCGACGATCGCGGTCTTGCCAACGCCAGGTTCGCCGATCAGCACCGGGTTGTTCTTGGTCCGGCGCTGCAGCACCTGGATCGTGCGGCGGATTTCCTCGTCACGGCCGATCACCGGATCGAGCTTGCCGCTCTCGGCGCGCGCGGTCAGGTCGATGGTGTACTTCTCCAGCGCCTGCCGCTGTTCCTCGGCGTTCTCCGACTGCACGTTCTCGCCGCCACGCAGCTTGTCGATCGCAGCCTGCAGGCGGGTCTTGTCGGCACCGGCGGCGCGCAGCGCCATGCCCAGCGTGCCACTGTCTTCCAGCGCCGCCAGCACGAACCACTCGCTGGCAATGAAGGCATCGCCATTCTGCTGGGCCAGCTTGTCAGTGTGATTGAGCAGGCGTCCGAGGTCGTTGCCCATCGAAACGTTGCCAGCCTGGCCGGACACCTTCGGCAGCGCATCCAGTGCCTCGGTCAGGCGCTCGCGCAGCACCGGCACGTTCACCCCGGCCTGGGCCAGCAGCGGGCGCGTACTGCCACCCTGCTGGTCCAGCAACGCGCTGAACAGGTGAACTGGTTCGATGATGCTGTTGTCGCGGCCAACGGCCAGCGACTGTGCGTCTGCCAGCGCCTGCTGGAAACGCGAGGTGAGCTTGTCCATCCGCATTGCGAATCCTCATCGGTCATCAGGGCCGGCCCGCGCCGGCGATGCTGGAAAGATGCGGTTGCCCCACCCCGTTTCAAGGGTGACTGCGACTGCACCCCGAGGCCAGTCAGCCTGCGGCCAGCATGCCGGAACGGGTGTGGTCGGCGCGTTGATCCCGATCAGTTCCGCGCGATGGACCGGCTCAGCGGGTGATCGCGCTGCGGATCGCCCGCAGCTGCTGCTTGATGGCCCTTGCCTGCGCCACATCCATGCGCAGCAGGGCCTTCTGCCCGATCGAGCGTGACTGCAGGGTGGGATCGACGAAGCGATAGCGGCCCCGTTCGTCGCGCTGCACCAGCGGCGCCTGGGCCAGTTCCGGGGTCTCCAGCAGGTGGTCGATCACCGTGACCAGGCGGTCGTTGAAATAGCCCTCCGGCCGGCCCAGGTCGACGTAGGCCTGCTGGATCAGCGGATAGAAGCGCTTGTAGGCCGTGGCCGTTGCCGCCGGATCCAACGCGGTAAATGCCTGCACGTAGGGCGCATAGCGCGCCGCGTTGCTGGCGGCGATCCGCTCGCCGCCCTCACCGGGCTCGACCTGCAGATTGCCCGGCAACGGGCGCGCGGCCAGTGCGGTCGGCGGCACGCTGGGCTTGTCCAGGTTGTCGACCTGGGTGACCAGGCGCTGGATCAGATGGTCGCGCAACAGCAGGGTCAGCGGACCCTCGCCCTGGAACAGCTGGCTCAGCGCCCCCCAGGCCGCCGCATCGCTGTCAGCCAGCTTGGGCAACGCAGGGTCGGCCGCAGCCTCGGCATCCAGCGGATGCTTGATCGGGAGTGGTGTTGGGGCGGGTTCTGCGGCCGCCTTCGGTTGTGGCGGTGCGCCGGTACTGGCCGGAGTTGATTGCACCGGCACCGAGACTCCGTCCGCCAGGCTCTTCAGCTGGTCGCGGAACAGCCAACCGCCCGCGCCACCGATCACCACCACGCCCAACACCCAGGGCCATACCGCCTTTCCACTCTGCATGATGCAGCACCTCGTTTTCACACGCATGGAGAAGGTGTGACCCAGCTGATTTCCGTGGGTTCCCCACCCGTTCCGGTAAGGTTCGGGAAACGCGTTGACAGCGCAGTGCGACGGGCGGCCCAATGAGCAGTCCAGCCTCTTCGACGAACGACCCATGGAGCTTCGCCCGGAACCGGTGCCTTTCCGCATCAGCACGCTCGACCTGACACTGGTGTATCGAGAGCAGAACGCGAGCGCACAGGTGAACGTGGAGGCACAGACGCTGGAGGACTATGCAGCGCAGCCGGGCATGCGTTACCGCTCACTGCAGGTGGATTTCGAACTTGTCCATGAAGCGCGTTGCCGGGGCGGAAATTTTCACGAGATGCGCCACGGTGAGATTGTCGAGGAAACCGGACCAGCCGATGAAACCGCGCACTGGCGGCAAACCGGTCTCTGCCCTTTCCCCGGCTTCTACCGGGTCATCCACGATCCTGGCCTGGCGGCACTGCTCGCGCACTACGATCCCCGCAATGTCCACGACCTGCAGCTTTTCATCCTTGCCGCACATGACAGCTACGTTGAAGTCCTGGCCAAGGGATATCGCTACACGCTGGCTGGCAGCGTCAATGAACACGACATCATCACCGTCGCGCCATCGGCCTGAACACTCCGACATCCAACGCCAGGTAGGCATTGCACTCACGCCCGCTTTGCGCGAGCAGCGCGACGCTATGCATCCTGTCCCGTGGAGACACAGCCATGCAGTACGCGCTGTATTACTGGACCGGCATCCAGGGCCGTGGCGAGTTCGTGCGGCTGGCGCTGGAAGATGCCGGTGCCGACTACATCGACATGGCGCGGGTGCACGGCGATGCAGTGATGCAGCCGTTTCTCGATGGCAGCAGTGAAGGTGCGCAGCCCTTCGCGCCGCCGTTCCTGAAGGCCGGTCGCCAGGTCATCGCGCAGGTCGCGGCAATCCTGGATTTCCTGGGCCCGACGCTGGACCTGGTGCCACAGGCAGCCTCGCGGCGGATGCAGGCGCTGCAGTTGCAGCTGACCATCGCCGACCTGGTGGCCGAGGTGCATGACACCCACCATCCGATCGCTGCATCGAAGTACTACGAAGAGCAGAAGACCGAGGCCAAGGCACGTGCCGCGTCGCTGCGCAGCGAACGGCTACCGAAGTTCCTCAGCTACTTCGAGCAGGTGCTGGCCGCCAACGGTGGCCGCCATGCACTGCGCGAGCACTCGTATGTGGATCTGTCGCTGTTCCAGCTGCTGAGCGGGCTGAACTACATGTTCCCACGCCGCATGCAGGCACTGGAACCGACCCTGCCCCTGCTGCGCGCGCTGCAGGAGCGGGTGGCGAAGCGACCGAACATCGCCGCCTATCTGGGCTCGGAACGGCGCCTGGCGTTCAACACGAATGGCATCTTCCGCCATTACCCCGAGCTGGATGGGGAGCGGTAGTGCCGGCCGCTGGCCGGCAACTGCACGATGCGTCCGAGCTCCATGAGCATGCCGGCCAGCGGCCGGCACTACCACGGGTCAGCTGTTTTCACCCAGCGGCTTCACCGCCTGCTTCTGCAGTGACAGCAGGCCCAGCAGCAGCGCCAATGCCACATAGGCGCCGGCGAACTGCCAGCTGATGATGCGCGCCAGGCCGTCCAGATCCCACGGCAGGTAGATGCCACCGCGCGGGTCCACCGAGTGGATCAGGCCGAACAGGGTCAGCACCGCCGCCACCAGCAGGAAGCCGCAGGCGCGGCGCAGGCGGCCATCAACCATGGCCGCCACCGCAGAGATCCACAGCATCGAGGTGATGATGAAGCCATTGCCGAGGGTGAAGATCACCGCCAGTTCCGGCAGGCCGTGGCCGTCGAGCTTGGTCAGCAGCTGCGGCAGCTGGTCCGGCGCGATCCAGCCCGGTGCCTTGATCGCCAGCAGATAGGCCACCGACGGCAGGAAACCGAACACCATCGCGCCGGTGTGGTGGCGCGGCGTGGCCTGGAAGGCCTGGGTGGTGATGTCGATGGCCACGTACACGATGATCGGTGCCAGCACCGCCAACGGCAGCCACTGCACCAGCCCGGAGATGATGCCGAGCATGCCGCCGATGCCGACGAACAGGCCGGTCAGCAGCGTGTAGCCGCTGCGGGCGCCCATGTGCTTGTACGCCGGCTGGCCGATGTACGGTGTGGTCTGCGCCACGCCGCCGCAGACACCGGCCACCAGCGTGGCCACCGCTTCCACCAGCAGGATGTCACGGGTGCGGTAGTCATCGCCGGCCGCGCGCGCGCTTTCGGAGACGTTGATGCCACCGACCACCATCAGCAGGCCGAACGGCAGCAGCAGCGGCAGGTAGGTCATCGCGGTGGGCAGGCCGTCGAGGAACCCCAGCGTCGGCAGCGGCAGCACCACCTGCGGCGGCACCCACGCCGGCACATGGAAGCCCGGCGCGCCCAGCCCGGCCAGGCCCAGCCCGTAATACAGCACGGTGCCGAACACGAAGGCCAGCAGCACGCCGGGGCCACGCACCGGCAGCTTGCCCTTGGCGATCAGCACATACAGCAGCAGGCCCAGGGTGGTGAAGCCGACCAGCGGCGAGCGCAGCGTTTCCAGCAGCGGCAGCAGGCCCATCAGCACCAGCGCGATGCCGGCGATGGAACCCAGCAGCGCGGCCCGCGGCAGCGCGCGGGTGACCGCTTCGCCGAAGAACGACAGCACGAACTTGAGCACGCCCATGATGACCAGCGCGGCCATGCCCAGCTGCCAGGTCGCGATACCCGCCGCGTGCGGATCCATGCCCTGCTGCTTGAAGGCGATGAAGGCCGGGCCGAGCACCAGCAGCGCCATGCCGATGCTGGTCGGTGCATCCAGGCCCAGCGGCATGGCGGTGACATCGTCGCGGCCGGTACGCGCGGCCAGCCGGCGGGCCATCAGGGTGTACAGCAGGTTGCCGACCAGCACGCCGAAGGCGGTGCCGGGGAACATGCGGCCGAACACCACGTCGGCGGGGAACTGGAAGATCCCGACCAGGGCCATGGCGATGAAACCGAGGATGGAGAGGTTGTCGACGACCAGGCCGAAGAAGCCGTTGAAGTCGCCGGAGACGAACCAGCGACGCGGTGCGGCGGAAGCGGGAGCGGACATGGAAGGGGTGGTGGGGGTGGGGACCGCCGATGGTAGGCCCAGCGGGGCCGGCGCGCCAATTCCGTCGTGGAATGATGGGTTCCAGCCAACGGCGGAGCCCCTCGTGGCTGAGTTGGTCGCGAACAGCGATTTCTGGGTAGGGCCGGTCGGGATGGGCTGCGCAGGACACGCCGTAAACCCATCCT
>NZ_JAOECR010000023.1:0-66970 GCF_029836955.1 Stenotrophomonas sp. GD04054
ACGTCTCCCGCAACCGGACCCACCCCGCCATCCCACGGAATGCACGCTGTTGCTGTTGCTTCGGCAGGTGCAGGGCGCAGCCCTGCCGAACAACCCTCTACTTTGCCTGCTCGCAGAACTTCTGCCGGTACTCGAGCGCCTTCGGCATCAACGCCTGCAGGTTCTGGATGCGGGTGCCCGGGTTGGGATGGGTCGAGGAGAATTCCGGCGGCGCCTGGCCACCGCTGGCCTGGCCCATGCGCTGCCACAGCGGCACCGCCTCGCGTGGATCGAAGCACGCCGCTGCGGCCAGCATCAGCCCCACTTCATCGGCCTGCGTCTCGTGGCTGCGCGCATACGGCAGCAGATACCCATAACCCATCGCCGACATCATCATCTGTTGCTGCTGCGCATCCATGCCGCTGGCGGCGCCGGCCACCTGCCCGATCTGGGTCAGCTTCTGCTGGGCCATCCGCTGTGCACCGTGGCGCAGCAGCGCATGGGCAATCTCATGGCCCATCACCACCGCCATCGCATCACGGGTGCGCGCCACCGGCACCAGCCCGGTGTAGACCGCCATCTTGCCGCCCGGCAGGCAGAACGCGTTGGCCTGCTCGGATGGGATCACATTCACTTCCCACTGGAAATCCCGCGCGAAATGCGCCGGCTGCACGCCGTGCTCCTGGGCCAGCGCGGTCTCCACCACATCGACCTTGGCAATCAACCGCTGGGCGATGTCGCGCACATCGCGCGCGATCGGCGCATTGGGATCCATCGGCCGTTCCTGCGACAGGATCTGCTGGTAGGCCTGCAGCCCCAAAGCGGTCTCCTGCCGCGCATCCAGGCTGCTGTCGATCATCACCTTCTCGCCGGTATACGGATCCACCGTGCGGTTGGAAAACCAGTAGAAGACCGCATAGCCGGCGGCCAGCAACAGCACCCACCAGCGGATGTTGCCGAACAGGCCGCGCCGTTGCGGGCCTTGCGGCGAGCGGGAGAAGGGATCATTGCGCATCGGGTCGGCTTCCAGCAGGCCCCGCCGGCCGGCGGGCACGGCGCAATCTTAGTGCGCCGATGCCAGCAACGGGTGAAGCCGGCCGCCGATCAGATGCCGCGCACCAGGCGGAAGCCGATGCGCGCGTTGGTGGTATCCGAGTCCTGGGATTGCCGCCAGGCGGCACGGGTCTGCTCCGGCGCATTGGCCCAGTTGCCGCCCCGGATCACCCGTGCGCGGCAGCCCGGGTTGAACCAGGCGGCGCCATCGGAGGGCGCGCGCCGGTAGCTGGCATGCCAGCAATCGGCCACCCATTCGCTGAGATTGCCGCCCATGTCGTGCAGGCCGAAGGCATTGGCCTGGAAACTCCCTACCGGTGCCGGCCCCCACCAGCCATCGCCATAGCCGATGAAGGCGTTGTGCCAATGCCGCCCGGACGGCGACACGTCCTTGCTGCCGGTGAAATTGCCGCTGCCCGGCGGCGGCGTGCCGGCATCGCCCCAGGGGTAGCGACCACTGCTGCCACCGCGCAGCGCGTACTCGAACTCTGCTTCACTGGGCAACCGGTAGCTGCGCCCGGTCTGCTCGGACAACCACGCCGCATAGTTTTCGGCATCGCGGATGCTGACGTGCATCACCGGCGAATTGGCCATCGCGCGGCCACCGTCGTAATCCGAGCGCCAGTCCACGCCGCTGCGGCGGATGAAGTTGCCGCTGCGTTCGTCATAGACCACCGAATGGCCGCGCCGCGTCGCCCGTGGGCGCGCATTGGTCGCCTTCACGTAGCGCTGGAAATCGCTGACCGTGACCTCGGTGATCGCCATCGCAAAGCCTCGATCAAAGCGCACATAGTGCGATGGTCGCTCGGCATCGCTCGAGCCCGGCTCGGCATCGCCGGCGCCCATCTGGAAACCGCCATGCGGCACCACCACCATCTGTGGCCCGCGTCCGCCATCGCGCATGGCGTCGCTGAACACCTGTCCAGGGCGGAAGCTGCCGTAGTGGGTGGCCAGATCGATACGCTCACGCAGCTGGGCCACCACCGCGTCTCCCGGCAGGGCGATGCGCAGGGCCTCGGCCAGTTTCTCGCGCGCCGGCTTCAGGCCCTGCGGCGTGGACAGGTCGCGCAGGCCGTCATCGCGCAGCTGCAGCAATGCCGCCGCACGGATCTGCTCGATGCGCTCGAACGCGTCGGCGATGGTGGGCGACGAGTCGCGCACCTTGCTCGCTTCGGCCAGCCAGGTGCCGGCGCTGGCGAAATCGCGCGTGCGTGCCGCGTCTTCGGCGCGGCGGATCAGTCCACTTTCGGCCGCGGCCAGTCCCTGCCGTGCGCGGCTGTTGTCCTCATCCAGTGCCAGTGCCTCACGGAAGTTGCCGATGGCCCCATCCCCGTCTTCACCGATCCGGTCCGAGCGCAGGTCCTCTTCGCCGGCGCGGTTATAGGCCACCACACGCTGGGCAAGCTCCACCCGTCCCTGCAGCGCACGCACCTTTTCGTCCTTTGGCGCCAGCGTCAGCAACACCAGCGCCTGGCGGCTGGCCTCAGCCAGCGCCTCGCGCTGCTTCAGCGGCCGCACCAGCAACGCATCCGCCTGCTGCTGCAGGCGCTGGCGGGCGCGCTGCAGGCCTTGGCGAGCCTGGCGGTCATCCGGATCCTCTTCCTGTACCGCCAGCCACAGCGGGATGGCGGCATCGGCATCCTCATAGAGCCGTCCTTCGGCGAACGCCTGCTCGGCGGCGCGGCGCAACTGGGCCAGGCTGCGGCCCTGGCGGTCCACCCGCGGCGGCGTCCACTGCTGTACATCCTCGGCGGCATCCTCACCGGCGATGGTCACGCTGCCCTGCCCGGCCTGCGGGCGCTCGTCGCTGTCTGCGTCCGCGGACGGGCGCGCCTGTTCCCCGGCACTCCGGTCCGTTGCCGTGGGGGGCGACGGCGTGCAGCCGGCCAGGGCCAAGGCCAGGGCGGTGCACAGCACGGGTGACAACGAAAAACGCAAGCAGAGCCTCCTTCGGCACGGACGCGCACCGACGTTAGGCTATTCTCCCCTGCCTGAGCAAACCCGAGTAGTAGGCCCTGACCCGTGGCAACCTGGATCACCACCCCCGCCGAGCTGGATGCGTACTTCCAGCAGCGCCCGACCCGCATCGGCCTGGACACCGAATTCATCCGTGAGCGCACCTTCTGGCCGCAGCTGGCCCTGGTGCAGATGGCGGTCGGGCAGGACATCCTGCTGATCGACCCGCTGATTCCCGGCATGACCGAGGCGCTGGCGCCGTGGCTGGCCGATGAATCCATCACCAAGGTGATGCACAGCGCCAGCGAAGACCTGGTCGCCTTCAAGTGGGCCTGCGGCGTGCTGCCGCGGCCGCTGTTCGACACCCAGATCGGTGCTGCGCTGGCCGGCATCGGTGGCGGCATGGGTTACCAGAAGCTGGTGGCGGAAATCACCGGCGTCGCCCTGGCCAAGGGCGAAACCCGTTCGGATTGGATGCGCCGCCCGCTTTCGGAGTCGCAACTGCAGTATGCCGCCGACGACGTCGAGCACCTGTTCGCGCTGCATGACGCCATTGATGCCAAGCTGCAGGCACTCGGCCGCCAGCAGTGGCTGCATGACGATGGCGAGCGCCTGCTGGCCAGCGTCGCCAATGACGAAGACCGCTGGCCGCATCTGGCGATGCGCTCGGCGCAGTTCCTCGACGCGGCCGCACAGCACCGCCTGCTGCGCCTGCTGCGCTGGCGTGATGTGCAGGCACGCAACAGCGACCGCCCGCGAAGCTGGATCCTGGACAACGAACTGGCCGCCACCCTGGCGCGCACGCCACCGGCCGACGAGGCTGCGCTGGGCAAGCTGTTCGAGCAGTTCCCGAAGGCACCGCGCAAGCTGGCCGGCGCGGTCTGGCAGGCGCTGTCCACACCGCTGGCCGATGAGGCCGGGGCACCGCTGGCGCTACCCGCCAACGACAGCAACAAGCAGGCGGTGAAGAAGCTTCAAGACGCGGTGGCCGAGCGCAGCCGCGAGCTGGGCCTGCCGGATGGCGTGCTGGCCTCCCGCAAGCATCTGGAAAGCTATCTGGAACGCCGCCAATGGCCGGCAGCACTGGCCGGCTGGCGCCAGCAGGAACTGGAATCGCGGTTGCAGGCGCTGCTGCCGGCACGTTGATGGCACAAGGCGCCGGACCACGCCGGCGCCGTGCACCTCAGGCCTGCTGGGGCCGTGCTAGGGTTTGCCGGTACTGACAAGGAGACGTCGATGCAGACCCTCAAGATCGCGACCGCCTGCGCACTGCTGCTAACCCCGTTGGTCCTGGCATGCGCTGGGCAGGCCGCACCGCTTTCCTATGCACAGGAAAAGGAGAACACAGCCAAGCTGGTGGACATCATTGACGGTGCCACCCGCGATGGTCTGGTTGCCGTGCTGGTGCCGGCCCCGTATGTCGTGCACAACGGCGGGCCAGGCGTCGGCTCTCCGGTCCCCGGCTTTCATCTGGGCAACCGCTCGACCGACCTGCCCGGGTTCTCGACGCGGGTGTCCTTCCAGCACAAGGACATTCCCTCCCAGGGCTATGTGCAGCTGTTCAACACCAACGAACTGGAAACGGGCCCGCAGCGGACGGTGTTGATGGACGTGTTCGAGGTGCATCTGATTCCGCCGGGCACCTATCTGCTGAACGGTGCGGAGAACTACCGCCTGAACACCCGCGTGGCCAAGCTGAAGCCGCTGGGGACCATGGACGAAGTATCGAAGGACATCGGCGCCACCCGCCTTGCCGACGTCGACTACCGTTTCTATTCCTGGAAGAAGGTCTGGGTACCACCGGGCGTCCTGACCGATCAGCACTCCCAGCAGGTCTGCATCTCGGTGCACGTGGCTTCCGGCAACTGCGTGGCATGGGGCACCCAGAACTATGAAACCTCGCGCCCGACCGAAGGCTACTGGGATGACAGGATCGTCCCTGAAGACATCCCTGCCGTACGCATCCAGGCGGTCATCGCCAAGGCCCACGCGCCACTGGCCTTCACTGCCCACGAAGGGCAGATCCTGCTCAGCCCCTTCATTGTTGCCGCCGACGGCGATATCGATTTCAACGCGAACGACTGCGCACCGGTCGACAAGCTGACGGGCTGCGCCCTGCGCCGCTTCAGGGTGCACTACCAACCCGCGCCGTTGGACGCTGCACGCAAGCACATCGCAATCACCTCGCGCGGCCTCAACGGCAAGCAGCGCAAGGTACTGGAGCGGATGGAGGCGATGCAGCTGCAGGTGCTGGGCCCCAGTGCGCCGTCCGATGCAGCGCTGGGCAAGGGCGTCAGCGCCACGCCTTGAGCACGGATGATGCCTGGCCAGCAACGAAAAACGGCGCTCGATGAGCGCCGTTTCCGTTACACGACGGGGTAAGGCTTACCAGTTCATGTTCAGCGAGACACCGACGGTACGCGGCTCGTTGTAGACCGCGGCCATGTAGTTCTCGATCACACCCTTGAGGTTCTTCTCGTTGGTGATGTTGCGCGCGAACAGCGCCACTTCGTAGGCACCGTAGTTGCCCGAGTAGCCGATCTTCAGGCCACCCTCGAAGTCACCCTTGGAGTTGAACTCCTTGCTGTCGTACAGCACGAAGCTGGTGTAACCCTGCTTGTTCCAGTCGGTGGAGACGAACATGGTGCCGGCGTCGCTCACCGGGAAGTCGTAGCGGGCCGCCAGGTTGACGTTGTACTTCGGCGCGTTCGGCAGCGGGTTGCCGTCGATCTGCGCGAAGGTGTTGGCACCGACCTTGATGGTCGGGTCGCCGACGGTGCAGACCACCTGGCCATTGAGGCCGCAGACCTGCGCGTACACGCGCTTGTCCTTGATCTCGCTGTGCAGCAGGCTCAGGCCGGCGCTCAGGGTCAGGTTCGGGATCGGACGCAGCTCCATGTCCGCTTCGAAACCATAGGCCTTGGCCTTGTCGGCGTTGAACAGCACGCCGTTGCCGTCCGAATCGTTGCCGTTGAGCTGGATGTCGTTGACGGTGTAGGTGAACGCGGTGGCGTTCAGGCGCAGGCGGTTGTCCCACAGGCTGCTCTTCACGCCCGCTTCCCAGGACAGGATGGTCTCGGAATCGGCGGTGGTGAAATCGGCATTGAACACCGCCGAACGGCCCTGGATGGTCGGGCCGCGGAAGCCGCGTGCGACCTTGGCGTAGACGCTCACGTCCGGCGTGATCTGGTACATCGCGCTCAGATCCCAGCTCGGGGTGGTATCGGACATCTTGACGTCGGTGCGGCCCTTGTAAGTGACCACGCCGGCGGCGGTATCAGCGGTCTTCAGCAGACGGGTGTGCTTCTCGTCCTTGGTCTGGCGCAGGCCGGCGGTAACGGTGAACTTGTCGGTGAAGGCGTAGCTGATCTGGCCGAAACCGGCCCACGAGGTGTTCTTGTTGCGCAGGCGCACCCAGTTGTTCGGGTTGCGTGCCGCGCCCTGCAGGAACCACGCGCGCTGGTAGAAGTCGGTGGTGTCGCTGCCGTTGAAGTAGAACGCACCGGCCTGCCACTGCAGGGCGCTGTCGTCATGGCTGGCCAGGCGGAACTCCTGGGTCCACTGGTCCAGGTCGCGGATGCGGCCCATCGACTGGCCGTAGCCGTTCGGCACCCCGTTGACCGGGAAGTTCACCGCAGCGCCGCCGTCGGTGTCGCCGCGGCTGTAGCCGGAGGTGGTTTCGTAGGCGGTGATCGAGGTGAAGTCGATCGCGCCGAAGTCGTAACGCGCCTTCACCGAACCGCCATAGGTCTTGTACGCCTGCGGGTTGTTGCCGGCTTCGTCGTAGGCGACCTTGTCGCGCGGCACGTCGGTCTTGTTCGAGCCCTTGGTCAGCGCACCGCGCAGGAACAGGGTTGAGGTGCCTTCGTAATCACGGGCGTGGGCCGAGGCCAGGATCGAGAACTGGTCGCTCGGGGTCAGCAGCAGCTGGGCGCGCACGTTGCGGTCATCGAAGCCGCCCATGGCGTTCTTCTTCGGGCTGACCGTGCCGTCGGCGCTCGGGCCCTTGTAGGTGTTGTCGACGTAATCGTCGCGGTGCTGGTACAGGGCCGACACACGGAACGAGGCGATGTCGTTGATCGGGCCACCGAAGCCGCCGTCGATCGACACGCTGTTGTAGGACGCGTAGCTGGCGCTGACGCGGCCGGTGTAGTCCTGGGTCGGCTTCAGGGTGTCGAACTTGATGATGCCGGCGGTGGTGTTGCGGCCGAACAGCGAGCCCTGCGGGCCGCGCAGCACTTCCACCTGGTCCACGTCATAGACCGGGTTGGACTTCAGCACCACGTGTTCCAGCACTACGTCGTCCTGGATGATCGACACCGGCTGCGAGGCACCGAGGTAGAAGTCGATGTTGCCCAGGCCACGGATGTAGAAGCGCGGGAAGATGCGACCGGTGGTGGTTTCCGCATACAGGCTCGGCACGCGGCCGGACAGCGCCAGCAGGGTGTCGTCGCCGCCGGCGGTGAAGTCGCGCATGCGCTCGCCCTGCACCACGCCCACCGAGACCGGCACTTCCTGCAGGTTCTGCTCACGGTGTTCGGCGGTCACGGTGATCGTGTCCAGGCCGGTCGGGGTCGGCGCGCTGTCCTGTGCGGCGGCGCCGAAGCTGCCGACCAGGGCCAGGCCGGCACAGGCCAGGGCCAGCGGATGGCGGCGGAAGGAAACGAAGGAAGACGACATACCCGACAGGCGGCGGGAATCGGAATGGGAGGGCATGAAATGCTCTGAGGAGGCGTCCGTGCGGCCTGCGCGAGCCGGGCGGCAAAAAGGAGGATAACTGCGCAAGCCGCCATTATCCCCCAAATTGTTACGATTTCGTTGCGCAGCACCCAAACCCGGCGAAACAAGCGGTTTCGGCACAGTCACCCGCTGATGTGCCTCGCGTCTCGACATGGAATTCCTTTGATCGGCTTGGCAAGCGGCAGGCGCTTGGCTAGACTGATGCCCTGCCGTGGGGCCATAGCTCAGCTGGGAGAGCGCGTCGTTCGCAATGACGAGGTCAGGAGTTCGATCCTCCTTGGCTCCACCACTATTCAGAAGAACCCGTAGATCTCTGTGATCTGCGGGTTTTTTCTTTTCAGCGCCCGCGGCTCAGGCCGGCTCCTCGCCGCCGTCCTTGCGCTGCGGGCTGCGCGAGTGCGTATCGCGCACCTGTTGATCGCGCTGCCCCGGCCGCTGCTTGGCCACGTCGTCCTGCTTCCTGTCCTGGCGGCTTTCCTGGATGCCCTGCTTCGGGTCCTGATCCTTGCCTCGCTCGTTCATTGAAATCTCCCTCGCCGGCGGAACGCCAACGTTGCCCATCACGCTAGAGGTTGCCGGGTAAGCCACAGGTCAGTCCTTTGCCAACGTCATGTGCAGGCACTGGCTTGCCGCTGCGGCCCCCGTGCAGCCAGAATCCGAGGCACCACGCCCACCGGTATGCCATGCCCTCTTCTGTCCAGCACGCAGCACACGCCGTGCCGATGCGCCTCGATGCGACCGACGGCAGCATCCAGCTCGGCAATCTGCCGGCCTTGATCTGCCCCACGCTCTCACTGGATGAAGCGCGCATCGCCTTTACCGCCTTGGTAAGTGGGGAGCGTGATGTCGGCACCAGCTATCACTGGTTGAGCCTGCACCGGCTCAGCCTGGGCGGTGCGCCCGCTGGCATCAGCCTGTGCTTCCACGGGCAACAGCTCGACATGGTGACGATGGGCGTCGATCTACCCGGTGCAACACTGGAAGACGGCTGGCCAACCCAGGCAGCGATCGATGCCGAAGTCGCGTTCATGCGCCGCACCTTGGCCACGGCATTGGGGCGAAAACTGGCCGGCGGCTGCGCCCGGTTCAACTGGGGCGAAGCCTGGGCCCGTTTCGATCCGAAAGGCTTCATGGCCAGCAGCGGCATTCGCTACTCACCACGCACGTGACCGCGCTCAGGTACGGGTGATCGACACCCCACCCTCCACGCGCATCGCGGTACCCGTAACGAAACTGCTCTCATCGCTGGCCAGGAACAGCGCCGCATTGGCGATCTCCTCCGGCTCGGCGAGGCGCTTGAGTGCGTGCAACGAGCGCACGAAGTCGCGGGCATCGCCGGTCGGTGCGGCCTGCCGGCCCATCTCCGTATCGGTGCCACCGGGCAGCAGTACGTTGCTGCGCACACCGCGCGCACCGTATTCGGCAGCGATCACCTGGCTCAGGCCGATCAGCCCGGCCTTGCTTGACGCATAGGCCGCCATGCCCGGGAATCCCACGGTGTGGCCGACGAAGGTACCGACGAACACCAGCGAGCCGCCGCCGCGCGCCAGCAGTGCCGGCAGCTGCGCGCGTGCCGCATGGAAGGCGGCGTCGAGATTGGTGGCCATCACCTCGCGCCAGGCATCCACCGGAAACTCCGCCGCCGGCACGCCCGGGCCGAGCATGCCGGCATTGTTGAGCGCGATGTCCAGGCCGCCGAATGACTGCTGGGCCAGATCTACCAGCGCCTGCGCCGTGCCCGGGTTGGCCACGTCGGCGGCATGCACCACGGCTTCGCCACCGGCAGCGCGAATCTGCTCGGCCAGCGCCTGCAGCGGCTCCGGGCGCCGTGCGTTGAGCACCAGCTTTGCTCCTTCGGCGGCGAAGCGCAGCGCGCTGGCGCGGCCGATACCGGCGCTGGCACCGGTGATGAGAGCGATCTTGTTGTTCAGGCGCATGGTCGTGGTACCGGTTGTGAAGTGGCCGCCACGATGCCGTGCGTTCGGCCCGCCAACACTCCGTTTCCGGGCCTCACAGGTGAGTGCAGGAAACGGAGTTTCCGCAGCACCGGCACGTGCCAGAATCCGGCCATGGACAGTACCGCCACCACCGCCCTCGATGACCGCATCGAACGGGTCTGCCGCCACCTGCAGACCAGCCTCGACGAACCCTCGCTGCAGGAACTGGCCGATATTGCTGGCTGCAGCCCGACGCGCCTGCATCGCCTGTTCAAGCAGTCCACCGGGCTGACCCCCAAGCAGTACGCCGCCGCGCTCCGCGCCGACCGCCTGCGCACCGGGCTGGAACAACAGGAACGCATCACCGACGCCTTCCACGATGCTGGCTTCGGTTCCAGTGGACGCTTCTACGAGAACGCACCGAAGTTGCTGGGCATGACGCCCAAGCAATGGCGCGCAGGGGGGCGCGGCGAAGTCATCCACTTCGCGCTTGCCGAAAGCTCACTGGGCAGCGTGCTGGTGGCCAGCAGTGCCACCGGCGTGGTCGCGATCCTGCTCGGCGACGATCCGGAGACCCTGCTGCAGTCGCTGCAGCAACGCTTCCGACAGGCCGAACTGGTGGGCGCCGACCAAGGCTACGAGCAACTGGTGGCACAGGTCGTAGGCATGGTCGAGGATCCTTCGCGGGGCGCCACGCTGCCGCTGGATATCCGTGGCACCGCGTTCCAGCAACGGGTGTGGCAGGCACTGCAGCAGATTCCGCGCGGGCACACTACCTCGTATGCGGATATCGCCGCGCGTATTGGCGCGCCGCGCTCAAGCCGTGCCGTCGCACGCGCATGCGCAAGCAATCCGTTGGCGGTGGCCGTGCCCTGCCACCGCGTGGTGCGCCGCGATGGCGACCTGTCCGGCTATGCCTGGGGCGTAGCGCGCAAGCGCGAACTGCTGCGCCGGGAAAAGGCCTCGACTGCCTGACGTGGGTGCCGACCTTGGTCGGCACACCCAGCTTCCGGTAGCTGCCGACCTTGGTCGGCACACTCAGCTTCCCGTAGGTGCCGACCTTGGTCGGCACACCCAGCTTCCCGTAGGTGCCGACCTTGGTCGGCACACCGCCAAGGCCTCAATCCAGCTTCACCACCAGCTTTCCGAAGTTGCGCCCCTGCAACAGCCCGAAGAACGCCTCCGGCGCATTCTCCAACCCTTCCACCACATCCTCGCGGTACTGGAGGCGGCCGTCGCGCAGCCACTGCGGCATCTCGCGTTCGAAGTCCGGCCACAGATGGTTGAAGTCGTGCACGATGAAACCACGCACGGTCAGGCGCTGGCGCAGGATCTGGCTGAACAGTGCGGGCAACCGGTCCGGGCCGGGCTGCTCGACGCCCCGCTCGTTGTAGGTGGCGATGGTGCCGCACACCGGAATGCGGGCGAAGTCGTTGAGCAGCGGCAGCACTGCATCCAGCACGTGCCCGCCCACGTTCTCGAAGTAGACGTCGACGCCCGCGGGCACCGCCGCACGCAGCTGCGCGGCGAAATCAGCGGCGCGATGATCCAGCGCCACGTCCACGCCCAGCGTCTGCAGATAGGCACGCTTGGCTTCGCCGCCGGCGATGGCGACCACGCGCGCGCCCTGCAGCTTGGCCAGCTGGGCCACGGTCGCGCCCACCGGCCCGGTCGCGGCAGCCACCACCAGCGTCTCGCCCGGCTTCAAACGGGCGATTTCATGCAGGCTGGAATAGGCGGTGAAGCCGGGCATGCCATACACGCCCAGCGCGGTACTCAGCGGCAGTCCGGCCGGGTCCAGGCGGCGCCCCAGTGCCTTGGCCGGCAGCACCGCGTGGGTCTGCCAGCCACCCGGCGCCAGCACCAGCTCACCTGCGGCTACGCCCTCGGCGTTGGACTGCAGCACCTCGGCCACGGTCTGCCCTTCCATCACCGCGCCCACCGCCACCGGCGCGGCATACGAGGGGCCCTCGTCCATGCGTCCACGCATGTACGGGTCCAGCGACAGGTAGCGGTTGCGCAGCAGCACCTCGCCATCGGCCAATGACGGCAACGCAACCTGTTCCAGGCGGAAGTTGGCTGCACTTGGCGCCCCCTGCGGACGCGACGCAAGCACGATGCGGGAGGTGGTCGAGGGATCGGACATGGCCAGGTCTCTGCTGTTGCCAGCATCAGGAAAGGAGTGCCGACACTACGCCGCAGCCATCCCCGATGGCGGCCACGAAAACAGCGTTCCATCGCCCGGACCGGCGCAGGTCCGGCGCAGCCCTTGCCCTTGCAGCTTTGGCGATCGCGGCGATCTGCTGATTTCCACCGCAGACGATGATCGACTGGCCACGCCCCGCCCCAGAACGGAGGATCAAGCACTTGCGAGCGCGCAGACGGCAATGTGAAGAAATCTTGGCAAAACGCTTGCCGAAGGCAGCCGACCTCCGTAATATACGCGTCCTTGGCAGCGACCTCGCTGCAACGAAACATGTGGCCGAGTAGCTCAGTTGGTAGAGCAGGGGATTGAAAATCCCCGTGTCGGCGGTTCGATTCCGTCTTCGGCCACCACTTTCGAAGGCCTGCAGAAATGCGGGTCTTTTTTTTCCGGAAACCGGGTTTGATCACGGTTGCCACACAATTTGGCCGAGTAGCTCAGTTGGTAGAGCAGGGGATTGAAAATCCCCGTGTCGGCGGTTCGATTCCGTCTTCGGCCACCATCTTCAGAGACCTGCAGAAATGCAGGTCTTTTTTTTTTGCGCGATCGTGCCTGCCGTCTCTGTAGTACCGTCCTTGGTTCACTGCATGGAGCACTGATGACATGGATGACACCCCTTCCCTGTCCCAACTACGGCAATCGCTGCGTCGCCTGCAATGGCTGGTTGCCGGGCTGTCCGTATTGTTGCTTGGCTTGGCCGCAGTCACGGCCTGGCTGCTTTCGCAGCGCGATGCCCCATTACACGTCGATCATTTGAGCACGCGGCAGCTGCAGGTACTCGACGAGCACGGCGTGGTACGGGTGGAGATTGGCCAGGACAGCGTAGAAGAAGGGCGACGAAGCCGCGCTGCCGGCATCCTGATTTTCGACGCTTCCGGCGCCGAGCGAGGCGGCCTGAGCACGTTCGAGGACAACAGCGTCGCTCTTGCTCTGGACGCCCCGAAGGGACAGGGCGAGGACCGGTGGCGGGACCGGGCCGGACTCCGTGTGGACGCCGACGGCTCCGCGCAACTGCTGCTGACCGACAATCTGACCCGCGGCGCAGTACGCCTGCATTCCAAGGGAACTGGCGGCGGAGGGCTGGACACCTTCAAATGGGATATGGGCAGCGGCACGTTGCATACGCGGACACTTACCTTTGACGGCGACGAGCGCAGTCAACGCCCGTTCGAGCAGTAGCCGCAACCGACGACGGCAATGGTGCCGGCGCATGGAACCTTTACACGCGCCCGTGGCCGCTCGCCTAAGCTCAGGACTCCTGCCTGGAGCCTGCCGATGCCTCTGCGCCCCACCCTGCTTGCCTGCCTGCTGCTGGCCGCCTCCCCGGTGATCGCCGCCGAACCGGTGCGCGCAGTCGACACGCTGGACATTGATCGCTACGCAGGCCAGTGGCACGAGATCGCGCATCTTCCGGTGTCGTTCCAGAAGCAGTGCGTCGGCGAGATCACCGCCAACTACGGGCTGCGCCGCGATGGCCGCATCAGTGTCACCAATGCCTGCCGCAACGGCGACGGAGAACGCGTGGTTGCTGAAGGCGTTGCACGCCCGGTTGCCGGCCATCCCGGCCAGTTGCAGGTGCGCTTCGTGCCGGACTGGCTGAGCTGGGTGCCGCTGGTCTGGGCCGACTACTGGGTCCTGGCACTGGACCCGGACTATCAGTGGGCGTTGGTCGGTGAGCCGGACCGTAAGTACCTGTGGATCCTCTCGCGCCTGCCGGAAATGGATCGCACCCGGTTCGAACAGTTGAAAGAGAAAGCCGAGACGATGGGCTACGACCTCGGCCCATTGCGCCTGATGGCTCCGATTCGCGATACGCCCGCCGACTGAACCGCGTCGTATCCGGCGCACCACGCGCGCGCCATCCGGCGCCGCGCACGCCCGGCCGCCATCTTCACGCGCTACCCTCTGCGACGGGTCGCCACAGGCGATCCAAACGACCATACGCCGTAGTATGCTTATCCAACGCACCCCTCCAGAGGACCTGCGCCCATGCTCCACCGCTTCCGTATCGCCTTGATCGTCCTGTGCACCCTCGCCCTTGTTGCCTGCAACAACGGCATCGTCAAGCGTGTTTCGGAACCGGCGGCCAGCCTGCAGCAGCTGACCGTGCGCGCCGACGGCAACTGGACCGTAGCCCTGCGCCTGCAGAACTACAGCTCCATGCCCATGACCTTCGATGACGTCGCGCTGGCGCTGACCGTCGGCGACAGCGACGCCGGCACCCTGCAGGCCACGCCGGGCATTTCCATCGGCGGCACCTCGGCCGACGTCATCCAGGTCGATCTGGTGCCCAGCTCGGCCGCACGCCTGGTGGTGGCCGATGCGCTGGCCAGCAACCGCACCCTGGCCTATGGCCTGAAGGGAACGGTGGCAGCAACGCCGCAGGAAAAGAAGCAGCGCAGCTTCGACATCAGCAGCCGCAGCACCCTCAACCAGGCCCCGGGCCTGCCGGGCGTGCTGCGCTGACTCCCGCTTTCCGCCGCGGCGCCCGGCGCCGCTCCCCCTGTCCCTGATCAAATCGAGACGTACCGATGAGCAGCTACACCGCCCCGCTTTCCGACCTCCGTTTCGCCCTGCACGATGTGCTCAAGGTCGAACCCCTGTTCGCCCGCCTGGGCTTCACCGACGCCACCGCCGACGTGGTCGATGCCGTGCTGGAAGAAGCCGGCCGCTTCAGCGCCACCGTGCTGGCCCCGCTCAACAGCGTCGGCGACGAGATCGGCTGCGTGCTCGACCAGGCCACCGGTGAAGTGACCACCCCGCCCGGCTTCAAGCAGGCCTACGACCAGTTCGTCGATGGCGGCTGGACCGGCCTGACCGCGTCGCCGGAGCTGGGCGGCCAGGGCCTGCCGCACACCCTGGGCGTGCCGCTCAACGAGATGATCAACGCCGCCAACCTGGCCTGGGGCAACTTCCCGCTGCTCTCGCACGGCGCCATCGAAGCGCTGAAGCAGCACGGCGAGGCCTGGCAGCACGAGGCCTTCCTGAAGCCGCTGATCGAGGGCCGCTGGACCGGCACCATGTGCCTGACCGAACCGCACTGCGGCACCGACCTGGGCCTCCTCAAGACCAAGGCCGAGCCGAATGCCGATGGCAGCTACTCGATCACCGGCACCAAGATCTTCATCACTGCCGGCGAGCACGACCTGACCGGCAACATCGTCCACCTGGTACTGGCCAAGCTGCCCGACGCCCCTCCGGGTGCCAAGGGCATCTCGCTGTTCGTCACCCCGAAGTTCAAGGTCGACCGCGAAGGCAACGTCGGCGAGCGCAACGCACTGCGCTGCGGCTCGATCGAGCACAAGATGGGCATCAAGGGGTCGGTCACCTGCGTGATGAACTTCGATGGTGCGCAGGGCTACCTGGTCGGCCAGCCGCACAAGGGCCTGCAGGCCATGTTCACCATGATGAACACCGCGCGCCTGGGCGTCGGCCTGCAGGGCATCGGCCTGTCCGAGCGCGCCTACCAGAACGCACTGAAGTACAGCCGTGAGCGCCTGCAGTCGCGCGCCCTGAGCGGCGCCAAGTTCCCGGACAAGCCGGCCGACCCGATCTTGGTCCATCCGGATGTGCGCCGCATGCTGCTGACGGTGAAGTCACTGGTCGAGGGCAGCCGCCTGCTGGCCCTGCACGCCGCCACCCTGATCGACGTCGCCCACCACGCCGAGGACGCCGCCGAGCGCGAGCGCGCCGACACCCTGGTGAGCTTCCTGACCCCGATCTCCAAGGCCTGCCAGACCGAATGGGGCATCGAGAACACCTACAACGCCCTGCAGTGCTTCGGTGGCCACGGCTACATCCGCGAACACGGCATGGAGCAGCTGGCCCGCGATGCGCGCATCACCACGCTGTATGAAGGCACCACCGGCATCCAGGCGCTGGACCTGATCGGCCGCAAGACCGCGTCCAGCCAGGGCGCCGGCCTGAAGCTGATGCTGGCCGAGATCGAAGCCTTCGCCAAGGCCAACGAGGGCAACGAAGCGCTGGCCGAGTTCATCGGCCCGCTGCGCGCCAAGGCCGCCGAATGGGGCAAGCTGACCATGGATGTGCTGCAGCGTTCGGCTTCCAATCCGGACGAACTCGGCGCGGCCAGCTACGACTACCTGTTCTATTCGGGCTACGTGGTGCTGGCTTACTGGTGGGCCCGCAGCGTGGCGGCCGCCGATGCCAGCGCGCACGGCGCCGCTTTCGCTCAGGGCAAGCGCGAGACCGCACGGTTCTACTTCGCCCGCGTGCTGCCGCGCACCCTCAGCCACGCCGCCGCGATCCAGGCCGGCGCCGCCCCGCTGATGGCGATGGACGACGAGCGCTTCGGCGCCTGAGCCGGGCTGCGCCCGGCACCCGCGGTAGTGCCGGCCGCTGGCCGGCCACCGCAACAGCAACATCAACGGCAAGAGCTGGCTTCCTGCGGGGTGGCGAGGTGGGTCCAATTGCGGGGGACGCTGCAAGTACGTCCATGTAAGCTCGGTCGCCGCATCCATGCGGCTCACGCCCCCGCAACCGGACCCACCCCGCCCTCGACAGATTTCTGCTGCTGGTAGGTGTCGACCTTGGTCGACACCGTAGATCCACGCCATGCGTGGATGGAAACCACCGAAATCCATCTGGAGAAAAGCCCCCTTTTGTTAAAGGGGGCGCGCCGACAGGCGCGGGGATTAGGAAGAATGCGCGGGCAACCCAGCGCGCCAACGGCGGGCTGGGTTGCTAAAGGGGGCGCACCGACAGGTGCGGGGGATAGGAGGAATGCGTGGACCTGAATGTTGACGATTTGTGTATCGCCTGTCGGCGATACACAAATCGTCAACATTCAGGTATAAGCTGTTCTCCCGATGGAGACAGACACTACACGCTTGGGTCTGATCGAAGCCGGAGCTCCGTTTTCTGCTCCGGGCGCCGAAGCATCGCCCAACGCCACGACGCTGCATCGCCCCGGTTCGGTCCGGCTGCTCTCGCTTGATGCCCACGGACGCGTACTGGACTGGATCACCTGGCAGGATGCGGCGTGCCTCTACGCCCGCGAAGCCGTCGCCTGGACACTCGGCGATCCCTGCCTGCACATCCACGGCGGTACCAACCGCTTCAGCGGCCTGCAGAGCGGCATGGACCTGCACCCGATCATCGCCGCCCGCGGCCACGCCCGCTCCCGCGCGATCGACCCCACGCCGAACCTGACCAACCCGGCCCTGTTCGCCCGCGACGCACACCTGTGCATGTACTGCGGCCAGCAGTTCAACCGCCCCACGCTCACCCGCGACCACGTCATGCCGCTGTCCAAGGGTGGCCTGGACTGCTGGGAAAACGTGGTCACCGCCTGCTTCCACTGCAACTCGCGCAAGAGCGACCGCACCCCCCAGCAGGCCGGAATGCCGTTGCTGGCGGTGCCTTACCGGCCCAGCTGGATCGAGCATCTGATCCTGTCCAACCGCAACATCCTGGCCGACCAGATGGCCTTCCTGAAGGCGCAATTGCCCAAGCGGTCAAAACTGAGCACCTGAATCGCTGAAAATGCAACCCTCACCGTCCTGTCACGGGCGGCGGCGTTTGCTTGCCCCACCCCCGTTTGAGGGCGAAAATGGGCGTTCAGAACAAGTGCGAACATGATGATCGACTCTGCCCGCTATCCCCGCCTCGCGCGCATCCAGACACCGGATGACCTGCGCACGTTCGACGAATCCGAATTGAGGGCGGTCGCCGACGAACTGCGCGCCTACCTCATCGAGTCGGTGGGCAAGAGCGGCGGCCACTTCGCCGCCGGCCTGGGCGTGATCGAACTCACAGTGGCCCTGCACTACCTGTACCAGACTCCGCAGGACCAGCTGGTCTGGGACGTCGGTCACCAGACCTACCCGCACAAGATCCTGACCGGTCGCCGCGACGAGATCCACACCGTCAAGCAGAAGGACGGCGTCGCGCCGTTCCCGAAGCGCGAAGAGAGCGAGTACGACACCTTCGGCGTCGGCCACTCCTCGACCTCGATCTCGGCCGCACTCGGCATGGCCATCGCCCGCCAGTCCGAAGGCGACAACCGCCAGGTCGTTGCAGTGATCGGTGATGGCGCAATGACCGCCGGCATGGCGTTCGAAGCGCTGATGCACGCCGGTGGCATGGAGCCCGAGCCGAACCTGCTGGTGATCCTCAACGACAACAACATGTCGATCTCCGAGGCGGTCGGCGGTCTGACCAAGATGCTCGGCCGCGCCACCGGCAGCCGCACGCTCAATGCGCTGCGCGAAGGCGGCAAGAAGATCCTCGGCGACAAGAAGAACAACCCGGCGCGCTTCGTGAAGCGCTGGGAAGAACACTGGAAGGGCATGTTCGTGCCGTCCACGATGTTCGAGGAAATGGGCTTCCACTACACCGGCCCGATCGACGGCCACGACATGCCCGCCTTGCTGTCCACGCTGAAGACGCTGCGCGCCTCCAAGGGCCCGAAGCTGCTGCACGTGATGACCACCAAGGGCAAGGGCTACGAGCCGGCCGAAGGCGACCAGATCGGTTACCACGCCGTCGGCCCGTTCGATCCGGACAAGGGCCTGGTGGCCAAGGCCGGTGCCAAGAAGCCGACCTACACCGATGTGTTCAGCGACTGGCTGTGCGATGCCGCCGCTGCCGAGCCACGCCTGTACGGCATCACCCCGGCGATGCGCGAAGGCTCCGGCCTGGTGCGTTTCAGCAAGGAATACCCGCAGCGCTATTTCGACGTGGCAATTGCCGAACAGCACGCGGTCACCCTCGCCGCCGGCATGGCCACCCAGGGTGGCAAGCCGGTGGTGGCAATCTATTCGACCTTCCTGCAGCGCGCGTACGACCAGCTGGTGCATGACGTGGCCATCCAGGACCTGGACGTGCTGTTCGCGATCGACCGCGCCGGCGTGGTCGGTCCGGACGGCGCCACCCATGCCGGCAACCTCGACCTGAGCTTCCTGCGCTGCGTGCCGAACCTGGTGGTGATGGCTCCGTCCAATGAAGCCGAGTGCCGGCAGATGCTCAGCACTGGCCTGCAGCATCCGGGCCCGGCTGCCGTGCGCTATCCGCGCGGCACCGGCACCGGCGTTGCCGCCGGTACCGACCTGTCCACCCTGCCAATCGGCAAGGGCGAGCTGCGCCTGCAGGGCAGCCGCGTCGCGCTGCTCGCCTTCGGCAGCACCGTGGCCGCCGCCGAACAGGTCGGCCGCGAACTGGGCCTGAGCGTGGTCAACATGCGCTTCATCAAGCCGCTGGACCGCGAGCTGGTGCTGGCCGTGGCCGCCCAGCACGAGGGCCTGGTCACGATCGAAGACAACGTGGTGGCCGGCGGCGCCGGCTCCGGCGTCGGCGAACTGCTCAACGCCGAAGGCGTACTGCGCCCGATCCTGCACCTGGGCCTGCCCGACAGTTACCAGCACCACGCCAGCCGTGAGGACCTGCTGGCCGAAGCCGGTATCGATGCAGCGGGCATCCGCGCGGCGGTGCTCAAGCGCTGGCCGCAGCTGGCTGCCGGGACCCCGCCGCTCAGCGCGGCAGGCTGAGGCCGGTCACCACCAGTAGATCCACGCATGGCGTGGATCTACTGCGGAACAGGGGTCGATCCACGCCATGCGTGGAGACAGATGCAAAGTAGATCCACGCTGTGCGTGGCTAGCGGGCTCCGGAACGATGATCTGGCCGGAAACCCCAACCCTCAGCCGTAGCTGACCGCTTCCACGAACGCGCCGCTGGCCTCCACCCGCACCGCAGCGCGCTGCCCGGTGTCGACGAAGTGGAGGCGTGCAAGGGTTTCAGCGAAATCGTAGGCCCGGGCACCATCGCGGAACTCGATCGGTTCCGGCCGGTCCGGGTGCAGCACTCGCCATTGGCGTTGCTCGCATTGCAGGCGGATCAACATGCAGCTCACTCCTTGAGGCAGCGTATCGACGGTGGCGGGACGGGCGTGCCGGTTACGGCAGACTTCATCGCGACGGATCAGGGGCACGCAGGGGCGCCCTGATCACAGAAGATACGACGTTCAAAATGTGAGCTGTATCAGATTATTCTGATTTTCGATGGGCGAGCTCAATTCACCTGGAACTGCGCCCGGCAGCCGTCGCTGACCCAGATGCCACGACGGTTCCAGCCCCAGGTCTGGCCCTCGATGCAGGCGCTGCGTGAATCCTGACGCACCAGGCGCACACCACGACGGATGCGGGCATCACAGTACTCCTGGCGGTGGCCGTTGGAATGGCAGGTGATCACCTCACCCCCGCCCCAGCCATTGCCACCGTTGCCCCAGCCGTTGCCATGGCCACCACCCCAGCCACCGCCACGGCGGTACTCGCCAACGAACTCGGCACGGCAGCCCTGGGTGACCCACACACCGTAGCGCGATTGCCCCCAGGTCTCGCCTTCCACGCACGGCGAACCGGACAACTGGCGGATCATCCGGGCACGGCCTTCCAGGCGGCATTCATTGCTGCGGTTCTTGATCGATTCGCAGCGGACGATGCCACCGCCATCACGACCGCCATAGCGATCGTCGTCATAACCGTAGCCATAGCTCTGCGCCTGCGCGCCGCCTGCGGCCGCCAGCATCGGCAGCAGCGTGCAGGCCAGGGTGCGCCAGGTGAGTGCCTTGCCCATCGGAATCTCCGGATGAATACGATGGCGCAAGCATCCGGGATTCGTGGCGCGGCGCACAGGGGGGCGCACCACGGCGGTTTTTTCCCCATTCAAACAACTCAACCGTGGCTGACTGCGCCTCGGCCGGTGGCGTCACTCCCCGATATGGAGCGCATCCACGGTGCTGCCGAGCGCCTCGACCCGGACCGTGCTGCGCTGGCCGGTGCGACGATGGTGCTCGAGGGCCAGCGCAGCGGCCGCGTCGAAGGCATCGGCACCGCGGGCGTAACGGGTGGCGTCACCCGCCTTCGGATGCAACACGGACCAGTGCCGGGCAGTGCATTGGACAGTAAAGACCATGAGAAGCTCCTGCGGAAGGAAAGAGGCGGTGACAGGCGGCAGGGCCACGTGCCAGTACACCCTCAGGCTATCGATCGCGTCGGAGATGGCCCATCAGATTTGTACGAAAATGCCTCAGGATTCGGTCGGGCGCTTCCCAACCCTCACATCCCTGAGGCTGTTTAGTGAAGGCGTTCCGTGACCCTTGTCACGGAGTTGACGGAGCTTCACACTACCGTCACCAACAGGGGCCCCTTCCACATGCGCACCTTCTTCTCGCAGCAGCGCTGGACGCTGCTGAAGTTCTATTTCGTGGCCAGCTATCTGGTGCTGATTGAAGAGCTGATCCGCGCCGCCATGCACTGAGCGCTTGCTGGACGGCTATTTGCGACAGACACTGTCGCTTTAGGCACGGAGCCCGCCCGATGAAAGCGCTTCTTCTGATTCCAGCCCTGCTGGTGCTGACCGCGTGCGCCAACCAGCACGACGCCGCCGCACGTGCCGATGCGGCACCCACCTCGTCTGCGGTACCGAAGGTGGGCGGCGATCGCGATGCCCACGGATGCATTGGTTCGGCCGGCTACCAGTGGTGCGAGCACAGCCAGCGTTGCGAACGCCCGTGGGAACTGGCACAGGCACAGGGCCTGGCCAATACCGCCGAGGCCATCGATGCCTACTGCGCGAAGCCGGCCAGCCCGGCACGCAAGTGAGGCTCGCACCCCATGGCTGAGCTGAGCCCGCTACCCACCCTGGCCCCGGGTCGCTACCGCCACTTCAAGGGCGGCGAGTACGACGTGCTCGATATCGTCCGCAGCAGCGAGACGCTGGAGCCACTGGTGCTGTATCGCGCGCTCTATGGCGAAGGCGGCCTGTGGGTGCGCCCGTATGCCATGTTCGTCGAACAGGTACCGGGCGAACACGGACCGCAGCCGCGTTTCGCCCGCATCGACGCATGACGGTTCCGCTGCCGGCCCTGGCCGGCAGCGCGGTGACACCACGGGCCTGCGTTACAATCGTACCGTCCAGTCGGTTTCTTCCCGCCATGTCCGCATCCCCCTCCCGCTCGCGCCGCAAGGCGCCCGACAGCGTGCGCCAGTCACTGCTGCAGGCCACCATTGAAGTGATCGGCCGTAATGGCCTGGCCGCGCTGACCGTGCAGGACGTCGCACAGGCCGCCGGTGTCAGCAAGGGTGCGCTGTTCCATCATTTCAGCAGCAAGCAGGCACTGGTGGATGAAGCCATCGGAGCGCTCATCGGCGAATTCGAAGCGCGGGTACGTGCCCTGCTGCAGGAAAACCCCGAAGGGTATGGCCGTTTCAGCCGCGCCTATGTGCAGGCCAATTTCGAGCATCTGCTGCAGCAGGAACAGGACAACGACATCGGCCTGACCCTGGGCAACCTGATGGAACCAGCCCTGCTCGCGCATTGGCGTACCTGGAAGCGTGCGATGCTGGCCGAGTTCGCCGGCGAAGCCAACGATCCCCGACTGTATGCGGCGCGCTGCGCTGCCGATGGCTACTGGGCCACGGCCTATGGGCGACCGCTGGACGAGGAAGAACGCGCCAACGCATTGGCGATGGCCGAACAGGCCCTGAAACTATGCGACCCGCAGTAAGCAGGAGCGCTCAATGAATCCCTACCTCTACCTTGCCGCTGCCATCGTGCTGGAAGTAATTGCCACGTCGCTGCTGAAGGCATCCGACGGCATGAGCCGGCTGGCGCCGACACTGGGCGCGCTGGTCGGCTATGGACTGTGCTTCTACCTGCTGTCGATGACCATGAAGTCGATCCCGACCGGCATCGCCTACGCGATCTGGTCCGGCGTCGGCATCGCGCTGATCTCGCTGATCGGGCTGGTGGTGTTCAAGCAGCGCCTGGATGCACCGGCGTTGATCGGCATCGGCCTGATCTGTGCTGGCGTACTGGTGATCAATCTGTTCTCGCGCAGCAGCGCACACTGAGTACGCTGCTGCGCGATCAACGCTAGCTGACCTTCTTCGCTACGGTCATGCCGAGCAGGAACAGCACCACGGCGATGATGATGCCGGCCCAGAACAGGAACTTGGCGATGCCGACCGCGGCGCCGGCAATGCCGCCGAAGCCGAGCACGCCCGCAATGACGCCGATGATGGCGAAGATGATGGCCCACTTGATCATGTCAAACCTTTCCCCGTGGGGACTGCGTACTGGATGATCAGGCTAGGCCGTAGCCGATGCGGCAGTCGTGAACAGGCCGCGTGCGCGGCGTGAATCAGCGCGGGCGGAAACGCAGCAGGGCCACCGCAAAGGCCAGGAACACGCTACCCACCAGCCGCTCGAACCAGCGCCGCGCGAAGGGTTTGGCCAACCATCGGCGCAGGCCATGGCCACCGGTGGCATACATCACGTACCAGAACAGTTCGCAGCCGGCGAAGGTGGCGACCAGCACGCTGTACTGCAGCGCCTGGCCACGCGACGGGTCGACGAACTGCGGCAGGAACGCCGCAGCGAACAGCAGCAGCTTGGGATTGCTCAGGCCCACCAGAAGGCCACCACGGAACACCTTCCACGCGCCCAGCGACGCCGCAACCGGCAGCGCGGCATCGACCGTCACCGGTGGTGCCGGCCGGCAACTGTCACGCCATGCCTTCAGGCCCAGCCAGGCCAGATAGGCCACGCCCAGATAGCGCAGCACCTCAAACAGCATCGGCGAGGAATGCAGCAGCGCACTCAAGCCTGCTGCGGAGGCCGCCAGCACCAGCAGCATCGCCAGCAGGCAGCCAGCCATCGCCGGCACGCTACCGCGAAAGCCGAGCCCGACGCTGCGACCGAGGATATGCAGCATGTTCGGCCCCGGCGTACCACACAGAACGAACACCGTGGCGAGGAACCACCACCAGGTATGCAGGGCCATATCGGACATCCACTTCAGAAGATCCCACCAGCATAGAGTGCGCCGGCCTGGCGCGGCACACACAGCGCAGCATGGATGCGGTGGTTACAGAGGCAGGCTCAGGCCGCGAGCGCGTCGCGCCGTACCAGTACCTGGTCGATCAAGCCCCATTCGCATGCCTGCTCGGCACTCATGAAACGATCGCGGTCCAGGGTCTGCTCGACCTCCTCGACACTGCGTCCGCAATGCTGCGCATACAGCCGGGTGATGCGCTGCTTGGTGCGCTGCATTTCCTCGGCATGGATGAAGATGTCCGACGCCTGGCCCTGCACCCCGCCCAGCGGCTGATGCACATGCAGGCTGGCATTGGCCAACGCCGCACGGTGACCGGGCTCGCCGGCCATCAGCAGGAACGAACCCATCGACCGCGCGGTGCCCATGCACAGCGTATGCACCGGGGCCGAGATGTATTGCATGGTGTCGTACATCGCCAGGCCGCTGGAGATCACTCCACCCGGCGAGTTGATGTACAGATGGATCGGCTTCTCCGGGTTTTCCGATTCCAGGAACAGCAGCTGCGCGCAGACCAGCGCCGACACAGTGTCATCGACTTCACCGTTGAGAAAGATGATGCGCTCGCGCAGGAGCCGCGAGTAGATGTCATGCGAGCGCTCACCGCACTCGCTGCGTTCCACCACCATTGGTATCAGCTGCATTCTGTCCCGCATGTGCCTGCTCCCTGTAGCGTTCGATCCAGGCGCCGGCTCAGGCCGCGCGCATCATGGTGCGATGATCGTCGTTGGCGGCCAACGGCAGCAGCGCGCGCAGGTCGGTGAGCCGATGCACGATGGTCAGCACCGTCCCCCCGCCGTCATCCGCGCGCAGCTGGAAACACACCAGGCTGTGCAGATGCGGAGGCTGCGCATCGCGCAGGCGGAACCCCAGCTCCCGCCCCTCCTCGCACAGGCAGGGCTGCGGATCGGCAAGATCGGCCGCAGGCAACCAGCGCTCACGCAGCGCCGGATCGAACAGTGCGCGCCAGACCCGTTCCGGTGGCGCTGGCAGCCACTGCTCCATCACCAACACGGGAGCCGCTTCGTTCAGAACATCGTCCATCAGTCCATCTCCTTCAGCAGATCCTGCAAGGCATCCATCCGCGCGGGCCAGTAGGCCCGGTAGCGCTGCAGCCAGTTGCCGATGTGCGCCAGCCCGCGCGGATCGACCTCGTAGTGGACGAAACGGCCTTGGCGCTGTTCGCTCACCAGCCCGGCATCGCGCAGCACCGCCAGGTGCTGGGACATCGCAGACTGGCTGATCGCCATGCCCTCGCGCAGCGCGCTGGCATGCTGCCCGCCCCCGGCCAGCTTTTCGAAGATGTGGCGGCGGGTGGGGTCGGCCAGCGCTTTGAAGAGGGCGTTCTCGATCATGACCAACACATTAGCAATCACTAATGTGTAGTGCAACTCCCGCATCGGCTGTGCTGCAATGACGGCTCCCCGGCATGGAGCTGTGCATGAAGACCCTTGGCCTGATCGGCGGCATGAGCTGGGAAAGCTCGGCGCAGTATTACCGGCTCATCAACGAGGACGTGCGGCAGCGCCTCGGTGGCGCACATTCGGCGCAGCTGCTGCTGTGGTCGGTGGATTTCGCCGGCATCAAGCAGCTGCAGCATGACGGCGACTGGGATGCGCTGGGCGACCACATGGCCGACGCTGCACGGCGCCTGCAGGCCGGTGGCGCCGATCTGCTGTTGATCTGCACCAACACCATGCACAAGCTGGCCGACCGCATCGAGGCGGTCTGCCCACTGCCGCTGCTGCATATCGCCGACCCCACCGCCCAGGCCATCGTGCAGGCAGGCGCACGCAAGGTGGGCCTGCTCGGCACCGCCTTCACCATGGAACAGGACTTCTACCGCGGCCGGCTGCAGGAGCGCTTCGGGCTGGAGGTACTGGTACCCGAAGCCGATGATCGTCGCAGCGTGCACGACATCATCTACCAGGAACTGATCGCCGGTGTGGTCAGCGAGCACTCACGACAGGTCTACGCCGGCGTGATCGCGAGACTGGTGGCGCGCGGTGCCGAAGCCATCATCCTGGGCTGTACCGAGATCATGCTGCTGGTACGACCGGAAGACAGCGCAGTGCCGCTGTTCGATACCACTGCACTGCACGCACGGGCTGCGGTGGACGCGGCGCTGGCGTGAATCGATGCGCGCCGGAGCGCGGAATCAGTCCGCGCCCTTCACTTCCAGCGCGGTGATGAGCCACTCGACCACCGCCTGTGAATCGCACAGGAAAAAGATGGCATCGCCGGAGCGCGCCTCGGTAAGCAGGCGATAGACCGTGATCGCCACCGCCGACTGGTTGGCGATGAACACTTCCGGGCTGCGCGGCCCCTCGCTGTGGCCGGCAACCGCGTGCAGCGCCTTGCGTGCGGCCACGGTGGCAGCCGGGTCCGCGCTGCGGGTCAGTTCCGGCCCGCGCAGGCCCCAGGCAATGAACACATGCTTGCCCTTGAACGTGGTGTCCAGGACCCGCACCTCGGCGCCACCTGCGTCGGCCGAGCGATGAATGACGGTACTGCTGATCAACGCAACCCCCTGTGGTCGTCGTGGTCCGCGCATCCTCCTCCACGCGCCGGCCGCATGCCAGTGACAACAGCCACAGGCTGTGCCGACCGGCGTGGGAGACATGTAAGAGGGTGTAAACCGATGCGATCGGATGTGCAGCGATGATACGGGATGTAAGCCTCTGCATGGGCCCGCGCGTACTACTAAACCGCCACTGAGCCATCTTCGGAACGAAGCGTTCCGGCAGCCCCGGACTGGGCCATTCTTGCCGCCCCATCCCCACCGAGCCTGCACATGTCCCATCGCCTGCTGCTGACGATCACCGGCACCTCCCTTGCCCTGCTGCTGGCCGCCACCACCGTGGCCGCACAGGACTACGACACCGATCACATTCCGGCGCTGCGCTGCGAATCGCAGTTCAACAAGACCGCGCAATGCCCGATCGAAGGCCCGATGCGCCTGGCCAGGCAACTGTCGGTGACCCGGTGCGTGGAGAACCAGAACTGGGGCCAGAGCCGCCGCACGTTGTGGGTGACCGACGGCTGCCGCGCCGAGTTCGTCGCTGACGGCTATGGGCGCGGACGCTGGCCGGGCCGCGGCAGGGACCGTGACGATGATGGCGAGCGCCTGGTCTGCGAGTCCTACGAAAAGAAGGACAAGGAATGCCGTATCCGTGTGCGCCACGAGGTGCGCCTGATCAAGCAGAAGTCGGTGACGGCCTGCATCGAGGACCAGAACTGGGGCTGGGACCGCCGCGGCGTGTGGGTCAGCGACGGCTGCCGGGCCGAGTTCCGCGTGTATTGACTGCCGAGCACGCGCTGGCTGCGGCGGGTGCGGCTGCGCCTGCGGCAGAGCCGATAGACTGGGCCCTCCTGTCAGGAGCCCGACCATGCCCGCTGCGACTGCGCTGCGCGTCCGCGACGCGACGCCCGCCGATGCCTCCGCGCTGATCGCACTCGACAGCGTGGCGGCAAGCGACCCTCGACGGGCGGAACAGATTGGCGAGTGGTTGGCGCGGGGCAACGTGCATGTTGCCGAGCAGGAGCGCGAGATCGTTGGCTACATGACCCTCCATGAGCACTTCTTCGGCGAAGGCTTCGTCGAAATGCTGATGGTCGCGCGCGAGCGGCGCAGCCAGGGCGTCGGCGCCGCACTGCTGCGGCACGCGATTGCACAGCGTGGACAACGCAAGCTGTTCACCTCGACCAATGCCTCCAACATCGCCATGCAGCGCCTGCTCGTTGCATCGGGCTTCATCGACAGCGGCATCGTGCATGGACTGGATGACGGCGACCCGGAGCTGATCTACCGCTTTGCCGGCAGCTGATCGAGATACGCGGTCACCTTGGTGTCCAGCAGATCCATCAGCACGGGATCCATGCAGCAATAGTCGTCCGGGATATCCAGGCAATGCAGGCGCTTGTGTTCCAGCAGGCGCGCGTATGCGGCCTGCAGGCGATGCTGGTGCTTGGCCTCCATCACGAAGATGACATCGGCCCAGCGGATGTCCGCCGGGCCGATGGGGCGTCGTGCATGCGGGCTGGTGCCGGCCGACAGCGCAGTGAAGCCTGGCCGCCGTCGCCACATGGCTTCGGCGGTTGGGCTGCGCAGCTGGTTGCGGCTGCAGACGAACAGCAGGTTGATCATTCCTGTTCCTGCAGTTGGCGGGCGCTGAGCACCGGATAGGTGAAGCCCAGCTGGCGTGCGCGCGCAAGCTGGGCATCGCGCGTGTACAGCAGCTTCCAGTTCTTCTCGGGCTTGTAGCTGTAGGCGGTCGTGGCGCGGTCGCCACCACGGTTGCGCGCCTGGCTGCGACGCCAGGCACGGTTTCTTGCAGATTCCATGATGTGTTCTCGTGAGTACCGGGTTCAGCAGCCGCGGTAGTACGAGTGGCGCGCAGCATACACCGCGCGCACAAAAAAGCCCACGCATCGCTGCGCAGGCTTCTTGATTCATCACAGTGGTCGGGACGGCCGGATTCGAACCGACGACCCTCTGCCCCCCAGGCAGATGCGCTACCAGGCTGCGCTACGCCCCGACTGATGCTGCGATGTGCCCGCCAGTGCGGCGGGCCGTGAAGTATAGCGGATTACGATGGAAATGGGATCAGCGGCGCAACAACTGCAGCACTTCTTCCAGCTCCATGCGCACCTGCTTGATGATCTGGTTGCTCAGCGCCGATTCCTCGCGGGCATCGGGGCCATCCAGACGCAGGCGTGCACCACCGATGGTGTAGCCCTGTTCGTACAGCAGGCTGCGGATCTGCCGCACCATCAGCACGTCGTGGCGCTGGTAGTAGCGGCGGTTGCCTCGGCGCTTGGCCGGCTCAAGGCTGGGAAACTCGGTTTCCCAGTAGCGCAGGACGTGCGGCTTGACGTCGCACAGCTCGCTGACCTCACCGATGGTGAAGTAGCGCTTGGCCGGGATCGGCGGTAGTTCGCGGTTACTGCCCGGATCCAGCATAAGCTTCCACCCTCTCCTTGAGCTTCTGGCCCGGACGGAAGGTGACCACCGTACGGGCGGAAATCGGAATTTCCTCGCCGGTCTTGGGGTTGCGACCCGGGCGCTGGTTCTTGCGCCGCAGATCGAAATTGCCGAAGCCCGACAGCTTCACCTGACGTCCCTGTTCCAATGCTTCACGCAGCACATCGAAAAACGCGTCGACGAATTCCTTGGCTTCCCGCTTGTTCAGACCGACTTCGTCGAACAGCTTTTCCGCCATCTCCGCCTTGGTCAATGCCATTGCCTGCTACCCCCGAGTGCTGCCCGCTCAGCCGCGGATCCGGGCGTGATGTTCACGCTCGATGGCAGTGACCGCCTCGGCCACCACCGCATCCACGTCGCGGTCCGTCAGAGTGCGCGACTTGTCCTGCAAAATCAAGCCCATAGCGAGACTCTTGAATCCCGGCTCGACGCCCTGGCCGACGTAGCGGTCGAACAGGTTCAGGTCGCGCAGCAGCGGGCCAGCGGCCTGGCGGACGGTGGCCGCGAGATCGGCCCAGGCCACCTGTTCAGGCACCAGGAATGCCAGGTCGCGACGCACTGCCGGGAAGCGCGACAGTTCACCGGCACGCGGCAGGCGGCGGGCGGTCAGCGGCTCCAGGTCCAGTTCGAAGGCATAGACGTCGGCTTCGATGTCCATTGCCTTGGCCAGACGCGGGTGGATCTGGCCGATCCAGCCGATCGCCACGCCATCGCGGAACACCTCGGCCGAACGGGCCGGGTGGCCGTAGGCACGGGCCGACGGGCGGAACTCCAGTACCGCACCACTGGCAGCGGCCAGCGACTCCAGGTCGCCCTTCAGGTCATGGAAATCGACCTTGCGGGCCGGCATGCCCCACTGCAGTGCCTGTGCATCACCACAGACCGCAGCGGCCACGCGCGGGGTTTCCAGCGGCGCCGGCCGGCCGTCGCCGGCCTGCTGGGCGAACACGCGGCCCAGTTCGAACAGGCGCACGCGGCCGATCTGGCGAGCGGCGTTGCGGCCCAACGTGGCGACCAGACCTGGCAGCAGCGACGGGCGCATCACCGCCAGTTCGGCCGACAGCGGGTTGGCCAGCGGCACCAGGTTGTCGCGCAGCTGCCACTGGGTCAGCAGCGCATCGTCGACGAAGGCGAAGTTGACGGTTTCCTGCTGATCACGGGCGACCAGCTGGCGACGCACGCTCAGCGCGTCCAGCTGGGTCTCGCTCGGCATCGCCACACGCGAGGCGCCGCCCGGCAGCGTGGTCGGGATCTGCTCGTAACCGTGGATGCGCGCCAGCTCTTCGATCAGGTCTTCTTCGATGGCGATGTCGAAGCGGCGGCTCGGCGCCGTGACCTGCCAGCCGTTGGCGGTGGCAACCACGTCCATCCCCAGCGCGCGCAGGATGCGCTCGACTTCCGCATCGTCGACGGTGATGCCGAGCACGCGGGTGATGCGGGCGCGGCGCAGCACGATGGTTGCCGGCTGCGGCAGGTCGGCCTCACGCACGGCCTCGGTGACCGGCGCCGGGGTACCGCCGGCCAGGTCCAGCACCAGGCGGGTGGCGTACTCGATGGCGGTACGCGGCAGTGCCGGGTCGACACCACGCTCGAAGCGGTGGCCGGCATCGGTGTGCAGGCCCAGCTTGCGGCCACGGCCCATGATCGCTGCCGGGGCGAAGTGCGCGGCTTCCAGGAACACGGCAGTGGTGGCGTCGGTGACACGGGTGTCGAAGCCGCCCATCAGGCCGGCCAGGCCGACCGCACGATCGGCGTCGGTCACGACCAGGAAGCTGTCGTCCAGCGCGGCGTCGCGGCCGTCCAGCAGCTTCAGGCTCTCGCCGGCACGCGAACGACGCACGGCGATACTGCCCTGCAGGGTGCCTAGGTCGTAGGCGTGCATTGGCTGGCCGAGCTCGAGCATCACGTACTGGGTGATGTCGACCAGCAGCGAGACCGGGCGCACGCCACTGCGGCGCAGGCGCTCGGCCATCCACAGCGGGGTCCTGGCGGCGGCGTTGACACCTTCGATGACGCGGCCCAGGTAACGCGGTGCTTCGGCGCCGGCGTCGAGCTGGATGGCCAGCTCACGGCTGCCGATGGCGGGAATCGCCTCGGCGGTGAAATCCAGCACGTCGCTGCGGGTGGCCGCGGCGACGTCGTAGGCGATACCGCGCAGGCTGAAGCAGTCGGCGCGGTTCGGGGTCAGCTTGATCTCGATGCTGGCGTCCGGCAGGCCCAGGTACTCGACCAGAGCCTGGCCGACCGGTGCGTCATCCGGCAGCTCCAGCAGGCCGGAGGCATCGTTGTCCAGGCCCAGCTCCTTGGCCGAGCACAGCATGCCGTTGGACTCGACACCGCGCAGCTTGGCCGGCTTGATCTTCAGCTCGCCGATCTGCGCGCCGACCATCGCCAGCGGCGCAACCAGGCCCGGACGTGCGTTCGGTGCGCCGCACACGATCTGCAGCAGCTCGCCCTGCCCGGCATCGACCTTGCACACCTGCAGGCGGTCGGCTTCCGGATGGCGTACGGCGTCGACGATGCGCGCCACGACCACGTGCTCGAGGCCTTCGCCCAGCGCGGTCACTTCTTCCACTTCCAGGCCGATGGCGGTCAGCACCGCACTCAGTTCATCGCGCGAAGCGCGGGTCGGGACGTGGCTGCGCAGCCAGTTTTCGGAGAATTTCATGGTGTCACCCTGGTGGGCCCGGCGCATGCGCCTGGGCCTGCGAATTTAGAAGCAGTCGAGCAAGCTCGACTCTACGGACCGGCGCTTACGCGAACTGCTTGAGGAAGCGCACATCGTTCTCGAAGAACGCGCGCAGATCGTTGACGCCGTAACGCAGCATCGCGAAGCGCTCCACGCCCATGCCGAAGGCAAAGCCGGTGTAGCGCTCCGGATCGATGCCGACGTTGCGCAGCACGTTCGGATGAACCATGCCGCAGCCGAGCACTTCCAGCCAGCGGGTGCTGCCATCGGGCTGCTGCCAGGCGATGTCCACTTCCGCACCCGGTTCAACGAACGGGAAGTAGCTCGGGCGGAAGCGCATCTCGAAGTCGCGCTCGAAGAAGGCGCGCACGAACTCGGCCAGCGTGCCCTTCAGGTCGGCGAAGGTCGAATGCTCGTCCACCAGCAGGCCTTCCACCTGGTGGAACATCGGCGAATGGGTCTGGTCGCTGTCGCTGCGGTACACCTTGCCGGCGGCGATCATGCGCAGCGGCGGCGCGTGGTCGCCCATGTAGCGCACCTGCACACCGGAGGTATGCGTGCGCAGCAGGCGGCCGTCGCCGAAGTAGAAGGTGTCGTGCATGGCGCGCGCCGGGTGGTGCGGCGGGAAGTTCAGCGCCTCGAAGTTGTGCCAGTCATCCTCGATCTCCGGCCCTTCCGACAACTCGTAGCCCAGCCGGCCGAAGATGCCGGTGATGCGCTCCAGGGTGCGGGTGATCGGATGCAGGCCGGCGCGGTCGCCATTGCGGCCCGGCAGGGTGATGTCGATGGCTTCGGCGGCCAGGCGCGCATCCAGTGCCGCGTCTTCCAGCAGCGCCTTGCGCTCGCCCAGCGCGCGGGTCAGCGCGTCGCGGGCCTGGTTGATCGCTTCACCGGCGGCCTTGCGCTCGTCGGCCGGCAAGGCGCCGAGCTGCTTGAGCTGCGAGGTGATGCTGCCACTCTTGCCAAGCAGGGCCACCCGCAGCTGTTCCAGCACGTCGGGGCTCTGTGCGGCGGCCACATCGGCCAGCGCCTGGGTGGTGAGGGATTGGATGTCGCTCATGGGGGGCCGGAACTCCAGTCGATCTGCCATCGCGATGCGCGAAGGGCCGACCCCTGTCGCCACCGCCGTCCCCGCGCTGCCGTCATGGCCTCGCCGGGACCCAAAAAAGAATGGGGAAGGACTTGCGCCCTTCCCCATGCATTGCCTTGACCTGACACCGTTCCGAGTGAACGGTTACGGCATCGGGAAGGACTTATGCCGCCAGCGCGCCCTTGGCCTTTTCGGCCAGCGCGGTAAAGCCGGCTGCGTCGTGCACGGCGATGTCAGCCAGGACCTTGCGATCCAGGGTGATGCCGGCCTTCAGCAGACCATTCATGAAGCGGCTGTAGCTCAGGCCGTTGATGCGGGCAGCCGCATTGATACGGGTGATCCACAGCGAACGGAAGTTGCGCTTCTTCTGCTTACGGCCGATGTAGGCGTACTGCTGTGCCTTGATGACCGCCTGCTTGGCGACGCGGAAGACCTTGCGACGGGCGTTGTAATAGCCCTTGGCGAGATCCAGAATCTTCTTGTGGCGGCGACGCGCCTGTACGCCACGCTTAACTCGTGCCATTTTTCAGTTCCTCAGAGGTAAGGGAGCATGCGGTCCAGACGGCCTGCGTCTTCTGCACGGACATGGCCCGTCTGACGCAGATTACGCTTACGCTTGGTCGCTTTCTTCGTGAGGATGTGGCTACGGTTGGCGTGGCCGCACTTGTACTTGCCCGAGGCGGTCTTGCGGAAACGCTTGGCCGCTGCCCGGTTGGTCTTGATCTTGGGCATTGCAATGTCCTTGATGGGATATGACCCTGGTTTCTGACTGATCTGGCGGCGGCCTGGGCCGCTCTTTCCGTCCTGCCATGATCGGCGTACGACCCGTCCTGGGTGGGTCGAGCCGGGCATGATACAGGCAAAACCGCCCTGCCACCAGCCCCTGCAACCCTTTCGCCGGCAATTCACCGGCTTCCTGCAAAAGCAAAGGGACGCCCATGGCGCCCCTCTACCCTGAACCATTCAGCCAGGCGCCCCGGAAGGCGGCCCGTCAGGCCTCAGGTCTTCTTCTTCGGCGCGATCATCATGACCATCTGACGCCCTTCCAGGCGCGGACGGGATTCAATGACGATGTCCTCGCCCAGATCGGTCTCGATCCGGTTGGCCATTTCGCGGCCCAGTTCCTGGTGGCTCATTTCACGGCCACGGAAACGGATGTTGACCTTGATCTTGTCACCATCCTCGAGGAACCCGCGCATCTTGCGCAGCTTGATCTGGTAGTCGCCCTCGTCCGTGACCGGACGGAACTTCACTTCCTTGATCTCGACCTGCTTGGTCTTCTTCTTGGCCTCGCTGGCCTTCTTCTGCGCTTCGAACTTGAACTTGCCGAAGTCCATGATCTTGCAGACCGGCGGATCGGCCTGCGGCTGGATTTCGACCAGGTCCAGGCCTTCATCTTCGGCCATGGACAGCGCTTCGTCGCGCGACAACACGCCGATCATTTCTCCGTCACTGCCGATCACGCGGACGCGCGGCACACGGATTTCCTGATTCTTGCGGTTCTGTTTGTTGTCAGGGGTGCTGATATTACGTTCTCCCAAGGGTATCGAACCGGTCCGGGTGCCTGTGCCCCCGGACCGGACCTTTGCTTACGCGCCCTCGGCCTGGAGCCGCTCGATGAAGGCCTGCAGGCTCATGCTGCCCAGGTCTTCGCCAGAACGCGTACGCACCGCCACAGCCCCATTTTCCTTCTCGCGGTCACCAATGACCAGCAGGTAGGGCACGCGCTGCAACGTATGCTCGCGGATTTTATAGCCGATCTTCTCGTTACGCAAATCCGAGCTGACGCGGAAGCCTTGCTCCGCAAGGGTTTTGGTCACGCCCGAGACGTACTCGGCCTGAGCGTCGGTGATGTTGGCCACCACCACCTGGGTCGGCGCCAGCCAGGTCGGGAACTGGCCGGCATGGTGCTCGATCAGGATGCCCAGGAAGCGCTCCATCGAGCCCACGATGGCGCGATGCAGCATGACCGGGTGCTTCTTCTGGCTGTTCTCGTCCACGTACTCGGCGCCCAGACGGCCCGGCATCATGAAGTCGACCTGCATGGTGCCCAGCTGCCAGGTACGGCCGATCGCGTCCTTCAGGTGGTACTCGATCTTCGGGCCGTAGAAGGCGCCCTCGCCCGGCAGCTCCTGCCACTCCACCCCATTGCTGGACAGTGCCGAGCGCAGCGCGCCCTCGGCCTTGTCCCAGGTAGCGTCATCGCCCAGGCGCGATTCCGGACGCAGCGCGATCTTGACCTGGATCTCATCGAAGCCGAAGTGCTGGTAGACCGCCAGCGCCTGCTGGTGGAACGCGGTCACTTCCGCCTCGACCTGGTTTTCCGTGCAGAACACGTGGCCGTCGTCCTGGGTGAAACCACGCACGCGCAGGATGCCGTGCAGCGCGCCGGACGGCTCGTTGCGGTGGCAGGCACCGAACTCACCATAGCGGATCGGCAGGTCGCGGTAGCTGTGCAGGCCCTGGTTGAACACCTGCACGTGGCCCGGGCAGTTCATCGGCTTGAGCGCGTAGGTGCGCTTCTCCGATTCGGTGAAGAACATCGCGTCCTGGTAGTTGTCCCAGTGGCCGGATTTCTGCCACAGGCTCACGTCCAGGATCTGCGGGCAGCGCACTTCGCCGTAGCCGGTCTTGCGGTACACCTTGCGCATGTACTGCTCGACCACCTGCCACAGTGCCCAGCCCTTCGGGTGCCAGAACACCAGGCCCGGCGCTTCTTCCTGCAGGTGGAACAGGTCCTGCTGCTTGCCGATGCGGCGGTGGTCGCGCATCTCGGCTTCTTCGATGCGCTTGATGTACGCCTCGAGCTGCTTCTTGTCGGCCCAGGCGGTGCCGTAGATGCGCTGCAGCTGTTCGTTCTGCGCGTCGCCACGCCAGTAGGCGCCGGAGATGCGGGTCAGCTTGAAGGCCTTCAGGAAGCGCGTGTTCGGCACGTGCGGGCCGCGACACATGTCCACGTATTCCTGGTGGTAATACATGCCCATCGCCTGGATGTCGTCGGACATGTCCTCGATCAGGCGCAGCTTGTAGTCCTCGCCACGAGCCTTGAAGATCTCGATCACTTCGGCGCGCGGCGTCACCTTCTTGATGACGTCGTAGTCCTGGGCGATCAGTTCACCCATGCGCTTCTCGATCGCGGCCATGTCGTCCGGGGTGAACGGGCGCTCGGAGTAAATGTCGTAGTAGAAGCCCTCGGCGATCACCGGGCCGATCACCATCTTCACGTCCGGGTACAGCTGCTTGACGGCGTGGCCGACCAGGTGGGCGCAGGAGTGGCGGATGATCTCAACGCCCTCCTCGTCCTTGGCGGTGATGATGCGCAGGCTGGCATCGTGGTCGATGACGTCGCTGGCATCGACCAGCACGCCATCCACGGCACCGGCGATGGTGGCCTTGGCCAGGCCGGCGCCGATCGACTGGGCGACCTCCATGACGCTGACGGGATTTTCGAATTCGCGGCGGCTGCCGTCGGGAAGAGTAATGTTGATCATCGCAGTGGCTTCGTGCGGGGCCCGCTGGGCGGGCTGGAAAGCGTTCCCGGGGCGGCGCCCGGGCAATAAAAAAGCGCCGCGAGGGCGCCTGGAACACAGGGCCTTCGGGGGCAGGTCAACAGTGGGCGGTGGTAGTGCTCATGTCGCACGCTCGGCCGGCGCTGGGCGCGGGCCACCTTGTTCCAGTCAGGGTTCTACGCTGATCTTAAACCAGCGCAGGGGAAAGCCCAAGGGCTACCGTACGGTCCGCTGAATGGGTCTCGCTGGCGGCGTGAAATTGCAATGATTACCATGTCGGCGCAGGCCGCCCTGTGCCAGCCTGCCCGCTTTCCCCCAGGACCCCGTGATGCGCCACCCGCTCCGACCGGCTCCCGCCGGCCCCGCCCGTGCCCCGCGTTCGCCGGCCCGCTGCCACGCTGGCCGCCCGCGATGATCACCGTCGGCCTTTCCACGCTCGGCTTCTGCAGCCTGGGCATGCTGGCGGCGATGTTCTCGGCGCTGGCGTTCTATGCCGCCTCGCCGCACTGCCGCTGGCCGCGCCTGCGCCGTGCCGGCCGCCTTGGCCGCCAGATCGGCCTGGTCGCCGCTGCCGCCGCGCTGTGGCTGTGGATGGCCGAGCTCGGTTTTGCCGCCGGCCTGGTGGCGATGCTGTGCACCTGGATGCTGGCCGCCATGCTGCTGCCGGCGCTGGCGGCCTGGCACCGCCCCGGTACGGAGTCGCCGTGATGTGGCCGCGCGCCTTCGCCGGCATCGTGGCCGGCTTCCTCCTGGCCGCCGCCGTCACCGGCCTGCTGGCGTGGCTGCCGCCCGGCCCGTGGCAACGGGCGCTGGTGCCGACCCTCATCGCCTTCATCCCGCTGTGGATGCTGGCCGCCCTGTGGGCGTTCAGTTTCCGCAGCGCGCTGCGCGCCTGGCTGGTGCTGGCCGGCAGTGCCGCCGTCGGCTTTGCCGCGCTCGGGCTGCTGCGCCTGACCGGCGCGGTGCAATGAGACCCACCCCATGAAGTTCAGCTCACAGACGCTGCGCACATTCACCACCCTGCACACCTGGGTCGGCCTGGTCGCCGGCTTCGGCCTGTTCGTGGCCTTCTACGCGGGTGCGCTGACCCTGTTCCACCACGACCTGCCGCTGTGGCAGACGCCCGGTGCAGCCACCGCACTCCCCGCCGGCCTGGACGACGCGCAGTACCTGCTGGAGGACGTGCTTGCCGCGCATCCGGAAGCGCGCCGCCACGTCGGCATGACCTTCCCCGGCACCGAACACCCGCAGCCACTGGCCTACTGGCAGGCCGATGACGGCAGCTGGCGCTACGCCTGGCCGGGACAGATCGCCGGCAGCCCGACGCCGCCACAGACCGGGCTGGCCGAACTGGTCAACGAGCTGCATTACAGCCTCGGCCTGCCGGTGGCCGGCATCTACGTGATGGGCATCGTCAGCCTGCTGTATGGCATGGCACTGCTGAGTGGCCTGGTGATCCACCTGCCAAAGCTGTTCGGTGATCTGTTCGCACTGCGTCCGGGCCGCAACCTGAAACAATTGTGGCAGGACGCGCACAACGTGATCGGCGTGCTCAGCCTGCCCTTCCACCTGATGTTCGCGGTCACTGGCGCCCTGCTCTGCCTGGTGTTCGTGCAGATGGCCCTGCTCAACCCGCTGATCTACGACGGCAAGGCCCTGCAGGCGGTGCCGACGGCGATGGACACCGCGCCGGTGCGCGACGCCAGCGGCATTCCGGCGCCGCCGGGCAGCCTGCGCGTGCTGCATGCACGCGCGCTTGAAGTCGCCCGTGCACAAGGCGTGGCCAACTTCGAGCCGACCTACCTGAAGCTGGCCAACGCCGGCGATGCCAATGCCACCATCGAGATCACCGGCGAATCCACCGGCACGCTCGGCCCGCTCGGCGCGGTGGCACTGGACGTGGCCACCGGCAACGTCCTGGCCTCCCAGCTGCCGGGCCAGCGCGACGCCAACCACGCCACGCTCAGCGCGGCCTACGCATTGCACTTTGGCGAGTTCGGCAACGGCGTGGTGGTCTGGCTGTACTTCCTGCTCGGCCTTGGCGGTGCCTTCCTGTTCTACTCCGGCAACCTGTTGTGGATCGAATCGCGGCGCAAGCGTCGCCAGCCGCAGCAGCCACGCGCCGGTGTGAACATGGCGCGGGCCACGGTCGGCGTGTGCATCGGCCTGTGCGTGGCGATCTCGGTCGCGTTCGTCACCGCGCTGGTGCTGGAGCGGCTGGCACCGTCCGCGGTCGACCACGGCATCCGCTGGGCCTGCTTCGGCAGCTGGGCGGCCTGTGCGCTGTGGGCCGCGCTGCGACGCCCGGCGCAGGCGGCACGCGAACTGCTGTGGGCGGCGGCGATCAGTACCGCACTGGTGCCGATCCTGCATGGCGCGCTCAATGGTGACTGGCTGTGGCGTGCTGCCGCGCGTGGCCACTGGCCGCTGTTCTGGGTCGATGCCATCGCGCTGGCCATGGCCTTCGGCTTCGCCCGCCTGGCTGTGGCCAGCCAACGCCGCGCCCGCAATGGCGACCCCAACAGCGTCTGGGCCAACTGAGCCGTCGCCGGGCATGGCCCGGCGCTACCGACCGTTACGCGCAACGCCCCCTGTAGCGTCGAGCATGCTCGACAGCTGTTGATCTCGCGCCAAGCTCCGTCGAGCAAGTTTGACGCTACCCAAGCAGGATCATGCCTCGCCGGGGTAACGACTCACTTCGATCAGGTTGCCATCCGGGTCGCGGAAGTACACCGATTCGATCGGCCCCAGCGCGCCGGTACGTGCGACCGGCCCCTCCTTCACTGCAACGGACTGCGCCTGCAGGTGAGCCAGCACATCGGTCGTCGCCGTGCGCGTGACCAGGCACAGATCGGCGCTGCCCGGCATGGGCCGCAGCGCATGCGGTTGCAGCGGGGCGCTGGCCGGATGCAGGTTGATCTTCTGCTGGCCGAACTGCAGCGCGGTACGACCGGCGCCGAAGCGCACGACCTGCATGCCGAGCACGCGCTGGTAGAAATCACAGCTGCGGTCGATGTCGGCGACGGTGAGGACCAGATGGTCCAGGCGTTCGAGATGGATCATGCCCGCAGCGTAGCGCTGCGGGCATGGACATGCTGTGCGGGGTCGGGCCGATGGCGTTGCGGCGTTGCGCCGGACATCGCCTGATGCAGCTCAATCGCCGATGCGTGCCTTCTGCCAGGGGCCCAGCATGGCGTTGAGCAGGCCGGCCTGTTCGTCGTCGCCGGTCAGCTCCCACATGAAGACGCCGGCCAGGCCCTGCTCGCGGGCGAACTGCGCACGCAGGCCGATCGAGCGCGGGTCTTCATAGCTGATGAAAACCTTCTGCTCGGCGTTGTACAGCCACGGGCTCTGCGCCTGTGGTTGCCAGTGCTTCGTCCAGCCCGGCTGGTCGAGATAGCGCGCCTTGATCACGCGCCAGTCGCCGGCATCGGCCGGTGCACTGTAGGACTGGTACAGCCCATCCGGCGCATCGCCGGTGACCTTGAAGCCGCGCCCGTAGAACGGCACACCCAGCACCAGCTTGTGGGCTGGCACCCCGCGCTCGCGGTAGTACTGCACCGCGCCGGCAACGTTGTTCCAGCGCCGCAGTTCCGGCGCCAGCGGATCGGTCGGTACTTCATGCAGGGGCGCATTGAACGTCGACACCGATGAGAAGCCGGTGCCCATGTCGTAGCTCATCAGGTTGATGAAATCGAACACCTTGGCCAGCGCCGGCAGGTCATAGCTTGCCGCTGGATCGTAGGGGCCATCGGTCTGCAGGCGACCGGCGGCCAGTGCGGCGGTCAACAGCATCGGCTGCCCCGCCTTGCGGCCATGCGCATCAAGGGCCACGCGGAACGCCTGCGCGAGCCGGGTCAGATTGGCGCGGTCCTGCGGGCGGTGTGCCAGCTCCTTTGGCCCGCCACTGACCGGGAACTCCCAGTCGATGTCCACGCCATCGAAACTGCCAGCATGACGATCGAAGAACAGCGCCATGCATGAGTCGACCAGGCGCTTGCGGCTGCCCTCGGTCAGCGCTGCATCGGAGAATCCACCTGCGCCCCAGCCACCGATCGAGATCAGCGTGCGCAGATGCGGGTGCGCCTTCTTCAGCTCGGCCAGCGCCGCGAAATTCTTCGGCGCTTCCGCAGCGATCGTGCAGCGCCCGTCCTCGATGGTGGAGAACGCGTAGAACAGGTGGGTGAGGCGCTCGGCCGGAATGCTCGACACCGGGTAGCGCTCGGCAGAACCACCGGGGTAGTAGGCACCGAAGATCGGCGGCTGCGCGGGTGCCGCATGCACGGCTATGGGCAAGGCACCGGCAATCAGCACGGCAAGGGCAGCCACAGTCTGGCGGAACATGGGATCTCCCGGTTCGAAGGCGCAGCCACGTTAGCAAACGGATGGGGCTGCGGGACGGTTGTCGTGGCATGTCGTCCAGTGGACAGCTGCGATCCGCGCAACCGCGACAGAACGATGGCTGCGTAGCGCCTCTCGTGCACTGCGGCAGGACATGCAACGACCTGGGTGCGCGGTTCTTCATAACAGCGAGGCAAAGAAAAAGCGGGCCGAAGCCCGCTTTTTCAATTCAGCGATTCCAGAAGCGTGTCAACCAAGGTTGACACCTACCGTAATCGACCGGAGGTCGATTACTCGGCGCTGGCGGCGTCGCCTTCTTCCACGGCCTTCATCGACAGGCGGATACGGCCCTGCTTGTCGACTTCCAGCACCTTGACCTTGACCACATCGCCTTCCTTCAGCACGTCGCCGACCTTCTCGACGCGATCGCTGGAGATCTGCGACACGTGGACCAGACCGTCCTTGCCCGGCAGGATGGTGACGAACGCACCGAAGTCCATGATCTTGGCGACCTTGCCTTCGTAGATGCGGCCCGGCTCGACGTCCGAGGTGATCTGCTCGATGCGGGCCTTGGCGGCCTGGGCAGCGATGGCATTGACCGAAGCGATGACGATGGTGCCGTCGTCCTGGATGTCGATCTGGGTGCCGGTTTCCTTGGTGATGGCCTGGATGGTCGAGCCACCCTTGCCGATCACTTCGCGGATCTTGTCCGGGTGGATCTTGATGGTCAGCAGGCGCGGCGCGTAGTCCGACAGCTCTTCACGCGGAGCGGTCAGGCCGTGGGCCATTTCGCCCAGGATGTGCAGACGGCCAGCCTTGGCCTGCTGCAGGGCCTGCTTCATGATCTCTTCGGTGATGCCTTCGATCTTGATGTCCATCTGCAGGGCGGAGATGCCCTCAGCGGTACCGGCCACCTTGAAGTCCATGTCGCCCAGGTGATCTTCGTCACCCAGGATGTCGGACAGGACGACGAAACGCTCGCCTTCCTTGACCAGGCCCATGGCGATACCGGCAACCGGCGCCTTCACCGGCACGCCGGCGTCCATCAGGGCCAGCGACGAACCGCAGACCGATGCCATCGACGAGGAACCGTTCGACTCGGTGATTTCCGAGACGACGCGGATGGTGTACGGGAAGGCTTCCAGCGACGGCATGACAGCCAGCACGCCGCGCTTGGCCAGGCGACCGTGGCCGATTTCGCGGCGCTTCGGGCCCATCATGCGGCCGCACTCACCCACCGAGAACGGAGGGAAGTTGTAGTGGAACAGGAAGTTTTCCTTGTACTCACCGGCAACGGCATCGATGACCTGGCCATCACGGGCGGTGCCCAGGGTGATGGTCACGATGGCCTGGGTTTCGCCGCGGGTGAACAGCGAGGAACCGTGGGTACGCGGCAGCACGCCGGTCTTCACGGCGATCGGGCGGACGGTGTCCAGCGCACGGCCGTCGATACGGACCTTGGTGTCCAGCACCGAGTCACGCATGGTGCGGTATTCCAGCTCGCCGAATTCCTTCGACAGCTCGGCCGGGTTCCAGCCTTCAGCGGCCACGCGGCCAGCCAGGGTTTCAACCACGTCCTTCTTGATCGCCGAGATGGCGTCACGGCGCTGCAGCTTGTCACGCACCTGGAAGGCTTCGCCCAGGCGCGGGCCGATGGCTTCCTTCAGGGCGGAGATCAGCGCGTCGTTCTTGGCCGGGGCTTCCCAGGTCGACGGCTTGGTGCCGGCTTCGACGGTCAGCTCGTTGATCGCGTTGATGACCTTCTGCATTTCGCGGTGACCGAAGGTCACGGCGCCCAGCATCACTTCTTCGGACAGCAGCGCGGCTTCGGATTCGACCATCAGCACGGCGTTGGAGGTACCGGCGACAACCAGTTCCAGCTGCGAGTCAGCCAGTTCGCTGACGGTCGGGTTCAGGATGTACTCGCCGTTCTTGTAGCCGACCTTGGCAGCGCCGATCGGACCCATGAACGGGGTGCCGGCCAGGGCCAGGGCAGCCGAGGCGCCGATCAGGGCCGGGATGTCACCGTCCACGTCCGGGTTCAGCGACATGACCGTGGCGATGATCTGCACTTCGTTCTTGTAGTCTTCCGGGAACAGCGGACGGATCGGACGGTCGATCAGGCGCGAGATCAGGGTTTCCTTCTCGGTCGCACGGCCTTCACGCTTGAAGAAACCACCCGGGATACGGCCGCCGGCGTAGAACTTTTCCTGATAATCGACGGTCAGCGGGAAGAAGTCCTGGCCTTCGCGCGCGCTCTTGGCGGCGACGGCGGTGACCAGCAGTACGGTGTCGTCCATCTTGACGATGACGGCACCGCTGGCCTGACGGGCGACTTCGCCGGTCTCGAGCGTGACGGTGTGCTTGCCGTACTGGAAGGTTTTGGTGATTTTTGCCACGGAGGGTGTCCTTGGGGATGCTGTCTGCGAATTTGGACCGTCGGCGACCCTTGCCGCCAGCGGGTGGCCGGATCGTTCCGGCCTGAATCGGGGATTGCGGTGCTACAAAACAAAACCGCGGCGCATCGCTGCGCCGCGGGGGATTCGTTGCTTAGCGACGCAGGCCAAGCTTCTCGATCAGGGCCTTGTAACGCTCGACGTCCTTCTTCTTCAGGTAGTCGAGCAGGCTGCGACGGCGGTTGACCATCTGCAGCAGGCCGCGGCGGCTGTGGTGGTCCTTCTTGTGGGTCTTGAAGTGGCCGGTCAGCAGTTCGATGCGGGCGGTCAGCAGTGCAACCTGGACTTCCGGGGAGCCGGTGTCAGCCGAGCTGCGCTTGTTGTCTTCAATGACCTTCTGGGTGTCGATCGACATTTCTTTTTTCTCTGTGATGCGTGGCCGGCAGGAACGCGCTTCGCGCACCGCCAGGCTCGCCATGGACTACGAGGATGAAACCTGCGCGAGGCAGGCTGCCGGAAAACGGCCGCGAAATTGTAACGGTCGGGGGCTTCCGGGACAAGGACCGGGGCTGAACCGCCCGGCCCAGGTCAGAGGTTGAAACGACGCTGCGGGGCCAGCAGGCCACTGTCATCGACCTGGCCCAGGCCCTGGACAGCATCGTCCGGGCCAAACACGGCCACCAGGCCATGCGGCCAGGACAGGTCGCGCTGGCGCTGGCCGACGCAGAAGCGGTGGGCCTGGTCGGCATCCAGGTCGACCCGCGGGTATTCAGCCAGGCCGGCCGCCAGCGGCAGCAGCAGCGCGTCCATCCCGGCCTCGTCGCCTGCCTCGACCATCGCCCGCAGCTGGTCCAGGGTGACCATCGCCGGTTCACGGAACGGCTCGACCCACAGCCGGCGCAACGCGCTGATGTGGGCACCGCAGCCCAGCGCCTCGCCCAGGTCGCGGGCCAGGCTGCGGATGTAGGTGCCGGAGCCGCAGGTCACGCGCAGCCGCAACCGCTCGGGCTGCTGCTCCAGCACCTCGATGGCATGCACCTGCACCTCACGCTCCGGCGCTTCGATGACGTCACCACGGCGGGCCTTCACATACAGCGGCTCCCCACCCTGCTTCAGTGCCGAATAGATCGGAGCACGCTGGCGGATGCTGCCGGTCAGCGGCGCCAGCGCCGCCTGCAGGGCCTCGGCACTGATCGAAGGCACCGGGCGCTGCAGCAGCACCTGGCCTTCGGAATCGTCAGTGTCGGTGGTCTGGCCCAGCATGATCTCGGCGTCGTAGGCCTTGGCCGAGCCGAGCAACAGTCCGGCAATCTTGGTCGCCTCGCCGAAGCACAGCGGCAGCAGGCCGGTGGCCAGCGGATCGAGGCTGCCGGTATGGCCACCCTTTTCGGCACGGAACAGGCGACGGGCCACCTGCAGGGCGGCGTTGGAGCTCATGCCGGTCGACTTGTCGAGCAGCAGGATGCCATCCAGGCGGCGGAACTGAATTCGGGTCATGACAGGATTTTGTAGAGCCGAGCCATGCTCGACTGCTGCAGCGCGGTCTGCATCAGACATCGCGCAGCCGGAATGCAACAACGCCGGGCATGCCCGGCGTCGCGCGGTTATTCTTCGTCGCTCTCGCGACGCTTCTCAGCGGCCAACGTATCAGGCAGATCGCGCAGGATGTTGTCGATGTGCTCACCACGGTCGACCGAGTCGTCGTAGTGGAAATGCAGCTCCGGCACGTGGCGCAGCTTCATCGCACGGGCCAGGTCCATGCGCAGGCGGTAGCCCAGTTCCTTCAGGCCGGCCACGGCTTCAGCCGAACGTTCCGGCATCAGCGCGGTGACAAATACCTTGGCATGGGCCATGTCGCGGGTGATTTCCACGTCGGACACGCTCACCGAGGGCAACCCGTGCTCGCGCACGGCGTTGTGCACCAGGGTGCCGAGTTCACGGCGCAGCTGGGCGGAGACACGGTCGGTTCGATGGAAAGTCTTGGGCACGAGGAGCTCTTGGTTCAGTTGTCGCCCGACCAACGGTCGGGCACTACATCTACATGGTACCCGACCGTTGGCCGAGTTCTACAGCATGGCAGGGCCCTACCGGGCTCTACCCTGGTAGGGCCCGACCGTTGGTCGGGCCACACCACATTACAGGGTGCGCGGCACTTCGATACGCTCGAAGCACTCGATCTGATCGCCCGGCTTGACGTCGTTGTAGGCCTTCACCGCGATACCGCACTCGGTACCGTTGCGGACTTCCTCGACGTTCTCCTTGAAGCGACGCAGCGATTCCAGCTCGCCCTCGAAGATCACCACGCTGTCGCGCAACACGCGGATCGGCTTGTTGCGCTTGACCACGCCCTCGATGACCATCGAGCCGGCCACGGCGCCCAGCTTGGAGCTGCGGAAGACGTCGCGGACCTCGGCGATACCGATGATCTCTTCGCGGATCTCCACGCCCAGCAGACCGGAAGCCACCTGCTTCACCTGATCGATCACGTCATAGATGATCGAGAAGTAACGCAGATCGACGCCGTTGGATTCGATGATGCGACGGGCCGAAGCGTCCGCACGCACGTTGAAGCCGATGACGGTGGCCTTCGAAGCGGCCGCCGAGTTGGCGTCCGATTCGGTGATGCCGCCCACGCCGGAGTGGATCACGTTGATGCGGATGTCTTCGTTGGACAGCGCGACCAGTGCCTGACTCAGGGCCTGCACCGAACCCTGCACGTCGGCCTTGATGACCAGGTTGAGGACCTGCTGGCCCTCGCCCTTGCCCAGGGTCGCCATGATGTCTTCCATGCGGCTGCCGGCGGTGGCGACCAGGCGCGATTCACGGCGCTTGGTCTCACGCTGCTGGGCAACGTCCTTGGCCAGGCGCTCGTCCTCGACGACCACGAAGTCATCACCCGCTTCCGGCACACCGGACAGGCCCAGGACCTGCACCGGGATGGACGGGCCGGCGAACTCCGGCTGCTTGCCGGTTTCGTCGAACAGCGCACGCACGCGGCCGTACTGGATGCCGCACACCAGGTAGTCGCCCTTCTTCAGGCGGCCCTGCTGCACCAGCACGGTGGCGACCGGGCCACGGCCCTTGTCCAGCGACGATTCGATCACCACGCCCGAAGCGCGGCCTTCGTCGACGGCCTTCAGTTCCAGCAGTTCGGCCTGGATCGAGATGGCGTCCAGCAGGTCGTCGATGCCCAGGCCGGTCTTGGCCGAGATTTCCACCATCTGGGTGTCACCACCGAAGTCTTCGGCCACGACCTGCTCGGACAGCAGTTCGTTCTTGACCCGCATCGGGTCGGCGTCGGACTTGTCGATCTTGTTGATCGCCACGATCAGCGGCACACCCGCCGAACGGGCGTGCTGGATCGCTTCCTTGGTCTGCGGCATGACGCCGTCATCGGCGGCCACGACCAGCACCACGATGTCGGTCAGCTTGGCGCCGCGCGCACGCATCGAGGTGAATGCCGCGTGGCCCGGGGTATCCAGGAAGCTGATCACGCCCTTCGGCGTATCCACGTGGTAGGCACCGATGTGCTGGGTGATGCCGCCGGCTTCGCCGGTGGCGACCTTGGTGCGGCGGATGTAATCCAGCAGCGAGGTCTTGCCGTGGTCGACGTGGCCCATGATGGTGACCACCGGCGGACGCTGGGTGGCTTCGCCCTGGTTTTCACCGGTCGAGGCCAGCAGTGCGTCTTCGGCGTCGTTGTCGTTGGCACGGATCGCCTTGTGGCCGAGTTCTTCGGTCACCAGCGCGGCGGTGTCATGGTCGATGGACTGGGTGATGGTGGCCATCACGCCCATCTTGAACAGCGCCTTGACCACCTCACCGCCCTTCAGCGCGAGCTTCTGCGCCAGGTCGGCCACGGTGATCGTGTCGCCGATCGCCACTTCACGCACCACCGGCGCGGTCGGACGCTCGAAGGCGTGCGGACCTGCATTGTTGCCACCGCGCGACATGTCGCGACGGCCACCGGCCTGGTTACGCCCGCCCGGACGACCACGGGTGTTGCTGTTGTTGCTGTTGCCACGACGCGCGCGGTCGGCAGCCGACAGGTGCATCTGGCCGGCGAAACGGTCGCCCGGGCCACGCTCGTTGCGCGGCGCGCTGCGGTTGTTGCGGTCGTCGTTGCGCGGCGGCGGCGGAGCGCTGCGCGGCGCAGCCGGAGCGGCGGCCGGAGCACGCGGCGGGCGCGGCGCGGTTTCATCGATCGGAGCGCGCTTGGGCTTGCTGGCAGCCAGCGCCTCGGCAGCCTTGGCGGCGGCCGCAGCTTCCTCGGCGGCCTTCTTCTCGGCCTCTGCGCGTTCCTTGGCCGCAACCTCTTCCTCACGGGCACGGACGATGGCTTCGTCGCGCAGACGATCCTTCTCGGCCAGGGCCTGCTGTTCGGCAAGGTTGCGCGCACGCGACTCTTCCAGCTTGCGCAGGATGTCGGCGCGCTCTTCGTCCGGGGTCATGGCGCGAGCACCATCCTTGACGTAGGTACGCTTCTGGCGCACCTCGACATTCACGGTCGTCTTGCTGCGACCGGAACTGACCGTCACTTCCTGCTGTTTCCGGCGGTTGAGCGTGATCTTCTTTGCAGACTGATCAGTTTCTTCCGGGGCCTGCTCGGGCTTGCCGTGCGAACGACGAAGGAAGCCCAGGAGCTTCACCTTCTCGGTGCTGGTCACGACCTGGTCGGGACCGCTGAACTTCATGCCGGCACCGGCCAGCTGTTCCAGCAGTTTTTCGACCGGCGTGTTGACCAGTTCGGCAAGCTTGCGGATGGTGGTTTGCTGCGACATTCGGATCCTATGATCTTGTGGGCGCCCCCCCGCATCTGGAGGTGGCGCGGATTCTACGCCCTGAGCGGCTCAGGGCCCTGTTCATTGCCGGCTCATTCGCCGCGTTCCAGTCGGGCGATCTCCTCGGCACGTGCGGCCAGGATCAGCGCAGCGGCGCGCGCCTGATCCAGCCCTTCGATGCCGAAGTCCATGACCTCGTCGGCGGCCAGGTCGGACAGGTCCTCACTGGTGCGCACGCCGTGGCCGGCCAGCGCATACGCGGTGGCTTCGTCCATGCCCTTCAGGGACAGCAGGTCCTGCGCCGGCTGGCCGTCTTCAAGGCCTTCCTCGACTGCCAGGGCCTCATTGAGCAGCGCATCGCGGGCACGAGCGCGCAGCTCTTCGACGATGTCTTCGTCGAAACCTTCCACGGCCAGCAGTTCGCCGACCGGGACATATGCGATTTCCTCGACGGTGCCGAAGCCTTCGCTCACCAGGATGCCGGCGATTTCCTCGTCCACTTCCAGCTTGTCCATGAACAGCTGGCGGGCCGAAGCCTGCTCGGCCTCCGACTTGGCGGTGACCTGGTCCTGGGTCATCACGTTGAGCTGCCAGCCGGTCAGGCGGCTGGCCAGGCGCACGTTCTGGCCGCCCTTGCCGATCGCCTGGGCCAGGCGGTCTTCGGCAACGGCCAGGTCCATCGAATGCTTGTCTTCATCGACGATGATCGACTGCACTTCAGCCGGCGCCATCGCGTTGATGACGAAGTTGGCCGGGTTGTCGTTCCACAGCACGATGTCCACGCGCTCGCCATTGAGCTCGTTGGACACGGCCTGCACGCGCGAACCGCGCATGCCGATGCAGGCACCGATCGGATCGGTGCGCTGGTCGTGGGCGAGCACGGCGATCTTGGCGCGGTCGCCCGGATCGCGGGCGCAGGCCTTGATTTCCACCAGGCCCTGGCCGACTTCCGGCACTTCCAGCTTGAACAGCTCGATCATGAATTCCGGGGCGGCGCGGCTGATGAACAGCTGCGGGCCACGCGGTTCCGAACGGACTTCGGCCAGATAGCCGCGCACGCGGTCACCGGCGCGCAGCACGTCACGCGGAATGCCCTTGTCCTTCGGGATGAAGCCTTCGGCGTTGCCACCGAGGTCGACATAGATGTTGCCGCGCTCGGCGCGCTTGACCACACCGGTGATCAGCTCACCCACGCGATCCTTCCATGCATCCACGACCTGCTGGCGCTCGGCTTCGCGCACGCGCTGGACGATGACCTGCTTGGCGGCCTGGGCAGCAATGCGGCCGAAGTCCGGGTTCTCGATCTGCTCTTCGATGTAGTCGCCGACGTCCACGCCTTCGGCTTCATCGACGGCGTCCATCAGGCGGATCTGGCGGTCCGGCGATTCCATGACCACGTCATCGGCCACCACTTCCCAGCGACGGAAGGTTTCGTAGCTGCCATCCTTGTGGTCGATGACCACGCGGGTCAGCACTTCCTCGTCGGGATAGCGCTTCTTCGCTGCCGAGGCCAGGGCGGCCTCGATGGCATCGAAGATCACTTCACGCGGCACGCCCTTCTCGTTGGCGACTGCGTCGACTACCAGCAACAGTTCCTTGCTCATTGGCTCACTCCGCGCGCGGCTTCTTTGCCGCCGGCTCGTTGGAAGAAGAATTCTTGTTCGGCTTCGGACGCTTCGGTGCCGGACCGGTCGGCTTGCTCGGGGCCAGCCCCAGCGCCACCCAGTCGGGCATGATCCGTGCCTTGTCGATGTTGTCGGCCGACACGACCACTTCGGCCTTGTCGACGATGAAGGTGATGGCACCTGCGGTCTCGTCGATGGCTTCGATGCGGCCCTGCAGGCGGCGACGGTTGTCCTGCGGCAGCTTCAGCGTGACCTTGGCCATTTCGCCGAGGTGACGGCCGAACTGCTCCAGGTTGAACAGCGGACGATCGACGCCCGGCGAAGACACTTCCAGCGTGTAGTTGCCGCTGATCGGGTCTTCGACGTCCATCTGTGCCGACACTTCGCGGCTGACCCGCTCGCAGTCGTCGACATTGATGATGCGCTCGGGCTGTTCAGCCAGCGGCACGTCGATGTAAAGGCGCAGGGTCGCACCGCCGGGGGCCGGCAGATACTCAACGCCCAGCAGCTCCAGGCCCAGCGACACAACGGTCGGGGCGAGCAGATTCGCGATGTCGGTTGCCTTGTCGCTCACAGCCTGCCTTGATCTCTATGGTTGGGTGCCGGCCTTGGCCGGCGTGGAAACATGACGCCCCGGAAACGACAAAGGGCCCGTTGGGCCCCTTTTCCGGAAAGACTCCGGTGACTGGATTCCGGTTGCAACCTGCAGTGCCTGCCGGTTGCGGCCCTCCTTCCGGGTCCGGACTCCCGCTGGGAGGCCGCCTTCAGGGGTATTGCTAGGCCGCTGATGATAGCGACTGCACCGCGCTGGTGCAAGGCTTGGGCCGGCCTTGCCGCACCGGCAGTCGAGCATGGCTCGACTCTACAAAAATGCGGAACCCCAAAGAAAAACGCCTTCGAAGCAGGACTTCGAAGGCGAACTGTTTACTTGGTAGCGGGGGCAGGATTTGAACCTGCGACCTTCGGGTTATGAGCCCGACGAGCTGCCAGACTGCTCCACCCCGCATCAGAAGCGGAATTATGAGTGAATGCTTCAAAACATGCAAGCCTTCCCTCATTCATCAAACCGGTTGGCGCCGATATGAAGTTGGTAGCGGGGGCAGGATTTGAACCTGCGACCTTCGGGTTATGAGCCCGACGAGCTGCCAGACTGCTCCACCCCGCACCGGAAGTGTTTGAACTGCTGCCCTGCTCTTTCGAGGAGGGCTACCGCAACGATGTTCTGGCTGAACCGCTGCAGTGACAACTCAGGCTGCGCATATTACACGAATCGCGCAGCTTTGTGTCAACTTTTATGCAAGATGCGCAAATGCCTGCTGGCACCAGACCATGATCGGGTTCCATGCCAGGCCCAGCGCCAGCAGCGCCAGCGCGTTCACGCCCAGGACCAGGCCCAGCACGCGGTCATTGCTGCGCGGCATGGCCTCGCCCACCGGCTCATCGAAGTACATGACCTTGATGACGCGCAGGTAGTAGAAGCAGCCGACCACGGCACACAGCACGCCGAGAATGGCCAGCCACAGCAGGCCACCGTTGACGGCCGCGCCCAGCACCGCCAGCTTGGTCCAGAAGCCCAGGAACGGCGGGATGCCAGCCAGCGACGCCATGATGCACAGCACCAGGCCAGCCATCCACGGGTTGCGGGCATTGAGGCCCTTGAAGTCTTCGATGTTCTCGGCTTCGAAGCCGGCACGCGACAGCGCGATGATCGCGCCGAAGGCGGCGGTCGACATGATGGCGTAGGCCAGTGCGTAGAACAGTGCGGCGGCATAGCCCTGCGAGCCGCCACCGGCAATGCCCATCAGCAGGAAGCCGATGTGCGAGACGGTGGAAAACGCCAGCATGCGCTTGAGGTTGCTCTGCGCGATGGCCATCAGGTTGCCGATGACCAGCGAGACTGCGGCCAGGCCGGCGATCAGCAGCTGCAGTTCGGTCGACAGCGGGCCCACGCCCATTTCCAGCAGGCGGTAGGCCATGCCGAAGGCGGCCAGCTTCGGCGCCGAGCTGATGAACAGTGCGATCGGTGCCGGGGCACCCTGATACACGTCCGGCAGCCACATGTGGAACGGCGCGGCACCCAGCTTGAAGGCGACGCCGGCGATCATGAACACCGCACCGGTGATCAGCAGCACGCGCTCTTCCGAGTGCGGGATGGCCTCGCGGATGACGTCCAGGTGCAGGCTGCCGGTGGCGCCGTAGATCAGCGACATGCCGTACAGCAGCAGGCCAGAAGCCAGCGAACCCAGCACGATGTACTTCATCGCCGCTTCCGAGGCCAGGCCGTTCTCACGGTTGCTGGCAACCAGCGCGTAGGAGCACAGCGCCAGCAGTTCCAGGCCCAGGTAGACCATCAGCAGGCTGCCCGCCGAGACCAGGATCATCATGCCGGCGGTGCCGAACAGGATCAGCACCGGGATCTCGCCCTGGAACAGGTTGCGGTCGCGCAGGTAGCGCCAGCCGTAGACCAGGGTCAGGCCGCTGAGCAGCACGATCCCGGTCTTCATCACGTCCGCGGCGGTATCGCGCACGAACATGCCATGGAAGACCTCCCCCTGCCCGCCCACGCCGGTGGCCAGCATGAACAGCACCACGGCCAGCGCAGCGAGCGAGAACAGGTGGGTGACGATCTTGTTCCGGTTGCTGACGAACAGGTCGAGGATCATCAGGGCGAAGGCGCTGCCGATCAGCACCAGCTCGGGAGCGAGCGGTGGCAGGTCAGCGGCGGTCAATGGCAGCAGCGGCGAGGTGGTCATCATCAAATCCTGGAATTACAGCAGCTTGCTGGATGCGATCTGCATCGCCAGCTTCGCGATCGAGGGCTCCATCAGGTCGGTCAGCGGCTTGGGGTAGATGCCCAAGGCCAGCACGCCGATGGCGAACACGCCCAGCACCAGCCATTCGCGGCCGTTGATGTCCTTCAGTTCGGCAACGTGGCTGTTGGCCACTTCGCCGAAGAAGATGCGCTTGTACAGCCACAGGGTGTAGGCGGCGCCGATGATCAGGGTGGTGGCCGCGCCCAGCGCGATCCACGGATTACGCTGGAAGGCCGCGAGGATGACCATGAACTCGCCGACGAAACCGCTGGTGCCCGGCAGGCCTGCATTGGCCATGAAGAACAGCATGGCGAAGGTCGCAAACCAGGGCATCACGTTGACCACGCCGCCGTAATCGGCGATGCGGCGGCTGTGCATGCGGTCGTACAGCACGCCAACGCTGGAGAACATTGCGCCGGACACGAAGCCGTGCGAGATCATCTGCACCATGGCGCCCTGCAGGCCCAGGCGGGCGGCATCGGCGTTGCCGGCTTCACGCACCAGCCACAACGCGATGAAGGTGCCCAGGGTGACGAAGCCCATGTGCGCGATCGACGAATAGGCGATCAGCTTCTTCATGTCGTCCTGCACCAGGGCGACGAGGCCGACGTAGATCACCGCGATCAGCGACAGCGCGATCACCAGCCACGCCCATTCCTGCGACGCGTCCGGGACGATCGGCAGGTTGAAGCGCAGGAAGCCGTAGCCACCGATCTTCAGGGCGATGGCGGCCAGGATCACCGAACCGGCGGTCGGCGCTTCCACGTGGGCGTCCGGCAGCCAGGTGTGGACCGGGAACATCGGCACCTTGACCGCGAAGGCGATCAGGAAGGCAAAGAAGATCCAGGTCTGTTCCTTGGCCGACAGCGGCAGCGCGTACAGGTCGGCCAGCTGGAAGCTGCCGCCCTTCATGTACAGGTAGATCAGCGCCACCAGCATCAGCACCGAGCCGAGGAAGGTGTACAGGAAGAACTTCAATGCTGCGTAGATGCGGCGCGGGCCACCCCAGACACCGATGATCAGGAACATCGGGATCAGCATCGCCTCGAAGAACACGTAGAACAGCATCGCGTCCGTCGCGGCGAAGATGCCGACGGTGACGCCTTCCAGGATCAGGAAGGCGGCCACGTACTGGTTGACGCGCTTGTCGATGGCGCTCCAGGCGCCGATCAGGGCAAGCACGCTGACCAGGGTAGTCAGCAGGATCAGCGCCACGGCGATGCCGTCCACGCCCAGGTTGTAGCCGATCTTGTACGCCGGGATCCAGGCATGGGTCTCGACGAACTGCAGACCGTCGATGCCCGCGTTGTAGCCGCTCAGCAGCGAGAGGCTCGCCACGAACGTCAGCACCGCTACGCCCAGCGACGCCCAGCGGGCGGTCTGCGCATCACGGATCGCAAGGATCAGGGCACCACCGATGATCGGCAGCCAGATGAGGACACTGAGTAGAGGCCAGTTCGACACGTCTTCTTATTCCGTACAGGTCATCAACGCAGGTAATGCATCAGCACGCCCAGAAGGGCAATCAGGCCGATGATCATCGCGAAGGCGTAGTGATAGAGGAAACCGGATTGGGTACGACGCAGCACGCCGGCTGCGACGTCCACAACACGTGCCGAAAGATTGACCACGCCGTCGACGATGTTGCTGTCGATCCAGCGTGCGACCTTGCCCAGCTTGACGCTGCCACCGGCAAAGCCATCGATCCACAGCTTGTCGAAGCCGTACTTGTTTTCCAGCACCGACACCAGCGGAGCGAAGGTCTTGCGCGCCTTGCCCGACAGGTCCGGCTTCCACAGGTAGAACAGTGCAGCCAGCAGGAAGCCCGCCAGGGTCAGCCAGAACGGCGGCAGCATCATGCCGTGCAGCGCGAACGCCACCGGCCCGTGGAACTCTTCGCCCAGGAAGGCAACGGTGTTCTTGGCCGGATCGTAGAAATCGACGATGCCGGTGAAGAACGTGTTGACCTGGCCCTTGATTGCGTCGTGCGCATGGTGGCCGGCCCAGTCGGTGCCGTGCAGCATCGGACCGATGCTGAAGAAACCGATGGCGATCGACGGGATGGCCAGCAGGATCAGCGGCAGGGTCACCACCCACGGGGTTTCGTGCGGCTCATGCGGACCGTGGCCATGGCCGTGGTCGTCATGGGCATCGCCGTGGTGGGCATCAGCATGGTGGGCGTCGGCAGCGTGGTGATCATCATGGCCATGGCCATGATCGTCATGATGCGCGTCGCGGAAGCGTTCCTTGCCATGGAAGGTCAGGAACAGCAGGCGGAAGCTGTAGAAGCTGGTCACCAGCACGCCACCCAGCACTGCCCAGTAGCCATAGGTGGCCACCCAGCTGTTCTGCATGTGGGCGTGGATCTCGGCCGCCTCGATGATGGTGTCCTTCGAGTAGAAGCCGGAGAAGAACGGCGTACCGACCAGGGCCAGGGTACCGATCCACATGGTGACGAAGGTGATCGGCATGTACTTGCGCAGGCCGCCCATCTTGCGCATGTCCTGCTCGTGGTGCATCGCGATGATGACCGAGCCGGCGCCCAGGAACAGCAGGGCCTTGAAGAAGGCGTGGGTCATCAGGTGGAACACGGCGGCCGAGTAGGCCGACACGCCCAGGGCGACGGTCATGTAGCCCAGCTGCGACAGCGTGGAGTACGCGACGACGCGCTTGATGTCGTTCTGCACGATGCCGATCAGGCCGGTGAAGAACGCGGTGGTGGCACCGATGAACAGCACGAAGTTCAGCGCCGTCTGCGACAGCTCGAACAGCGGCGACATGCGGGTGACCATGAAGATACCGGCGGTCACCATCGTCGCGGCGTGGATCAGTGCCGAGATCGGGGTCGGGCCTTCCATCGAGTCCGGCAGCCACACGTGCAGCGGGACCTGGGCCGACTTGCCCATGGCGCCGATGAACAGGCAGATGCAGATGACGGTGGCGATCGACCAGATCACCGGCTCGTTCAGCAGCTGCATGCCCAGGATCGTGCCGTCCCAGATCTGCAGCTGGGCGCGCGGGTCAGCCAGCATGCCGGCCTGCGAGAACACCTGCGAATAGTCCAGGGTGCCGAACACCCACAGCACGCCGGCGATACCGAGCAGGAAGCCGAAGTCACCAACGCGATTGACCAGGAACGCCTTCATGTTGGCGAAGATCGCAGTCGGGCGCTTGAACCAGAAGCCGATCAGCAGGTACGACACCAGGCCCACCGCTTCCCAGCCGAAGAACAGCTGCAGGAAGTTGTTGCTCATCACCAGGGTGAGCATCGAGAAGGTGAACAGCGAGATGTAGCTGAAGAACCGCTGGTAGCCCGGATCGTCCTGCATGTAGCCGATCGTGTAGATGTGGACCAGCAGCGACACGAAGGTCACCACCACCATCATCATCGCGGTCAGCTTGTCGACCATGAAACCGACGTGGGCCGAGTACTGGCCGACTTCGAAGAACGTGTAGATGTTCTGGTTGAACGGCTGCGCACCGCCCCACAGCAACTGGTAGAGCGTGTACATCGACAGGCCGCAGGCAACCGCGACGCCGAGGATGGTGATGGTCTGCGCGCCGAAGCGCTTGACCTGGCGACCGAACAGGCCGGCGATGATGCTGCCGAACAGCGGTGCAAGCACCACTGCGATCAACAGACTCTTGGAGAGAGTGATTTCCATCTGTGGATCAGCCCTTCAACGAATTGACTTCGCCGACATTGATCGTGCGGCGGGTACGGAACAGGGTCACCAGGATCGCCAGGCCGATGGCGGCTTCCGCGGCGGCGACGGTCAGGATGAAGAACACGAACAGCTGGCCGGACGGATCGCCCAGCTGACGCGAGAAGCCGACGAAGTTGATGTTCACCGACAGCAGCATCAGTTCGATCGACATCAGCAGGACGATGACGTTCTTCCGGTTGAGGAAGATGCCGGCCAGGCTGATGGCGAACAGCACCGCGCCCAGCGCAAGGATGTGGCCAAGGGTAATCACGGCTGGGTCTCCTCGCCGGCGGCCGGCTTGCTGTTGCTGTGCACGACCGGCGCTTCGGCGCCCATCTTGACCATGCGCAGGCGCTGGCCGGCCTTGACCATGGTCTGCTCACCCGGGTTCTGGCTCTTCACGCCGGTACGGCGGCGCAGGGTCAGCATCACGGCGGCAACCACGGCCACGGTCAGGATGACGGCGGCGAACTCGAACGGCAGCAGGTACTCGGTGAACAGCGTACGCGCCAGCCAGGTGACGTTGGAGCTGTCGGCAGCGACCGCGGCGGCGTTGTCGGCCGGGAACGGGTTGACCGCCCTGCCCTTCACGCCGATCAGGATCAGCATCTGCACCAGCATCGCCACGGCAACAATGAGACCGACCGGCAGGTAGCGGACCCAGCCCTCACGCAGCTTGGTGGGGTCGATGTCGAGCATCATAACCACGAACAGGAACAGCACCATCACCGCGCCGACGTAGACCAGCACCAGCGCCACGCCGAGGAACTCGGCGCCGACCAGCAGCCACACGCAGGCAATGGAGAAGAAGGTCAGCACCAGGCAGAGCACGGCGTGAACCGGGTTGCGCACGCTGATCACCGCACCGGCCGAAACCGTTGCCGCGATGGCGAACACCCAGAAAGCGATATTTACCCAATCCATCTCTCGACCTCAGCGGTAAGCGGCATCGGCGGCGCGACGCTCGGCGATCTCGGACTCGAGACGGTCGCCCAGGGCCAGCAGCTGCGGCTTGGTAACGATGTTTTCGCCACGATTCTCGAAGTGATACTCGAGGATGTGGGTTTCGACGATCGAGTCCACCGGGCAGCTTTCTTCGCAGAAGCCGCAGAAGATGCACTTGAACAGATCGATGTCATAGCGCGTGGTACGGCGGGTGCCGTCTTCGCGCTTGGCCGAGTCGATGGTGATGGCCAATGCAGGGCACACCGCTTCGCACAGCTTGCAGGCGATGCAGCGCTCTTCACCGTTGGGGTAACGGCGCAGGGCGTGCAGGCCACGGAAGCGCGGCGACTGCGGGAACTTCTCCATCGGGTACATCATCGTGTACTTGGGCTTGAAGCTGTACTTCAGCGTCAGCCAAAGGCCGCCCAGCAGTTCGAGCAGCAGCAGGCTCTTGAAGTAATGGGTAATCCTGTTCATCACTTAGACGCCCTTTTGAATCACGCCGAAGAACACCATGACGGCGGTAACCGCGATCCACAGAATGGCCAGCGGGATGAAGACCTTCCAGCCCAGGCGCATGATCTGGTCATAGCGGAAGCGCGGGAAGCTGGCACGGAACCAGATGTAGGCACTGGCGAAGAAGAACACCTTGACGAACAGCCACGGTGCACCGCCCTTCCAGATCCAGTCGACCAGCGGCGAGACGTCGCCGAAGCTGACCCAGCCCTGGATGGGGCTCAGCCAGCCGCCGAGGAAGAAGATCGAGATCAGGAAGCTGATCAGGATCATGTTGGCGTATTCGGCCAGGAAGAACAGCGCGAACGCACCGCCCGAGTACTCGACCATGTGGCCAGCGACGATTTCCGATTCACCTTCCACCACGTCAAACGGCGCGCGGTTGGTTTCGGCAACGCCCGACACCCAGTAGATGACGAACAGCGGGAACAGCGGCAGCAGGAACCAGTCGAAGAAACCGGAATTGCCGGCCTGCGCCATCACGATGTTGCTCAGGTTCAGGCTGCCCGACGCGATCATCACGCCGACCAGGGCGAAGCCCATGGCGATTTCGTAGCTGATCATCTGCGCCGAGGCGCGCATCGCACCCAGGAACGCATACTTCGAGTTGGATGCCCAACCGGCCAGGATGATGCCGTAGATGCCCAGCGAGGTCATCGCCAGCAGGTACAGCAGGCCGGCGTTGGCGTTGGACAGCACGATCTGCGAATCGAAGGGGACCACCGACCAGGCCGCGAAGGCCGGGGCCAGGGTGATCAGCGGGGCCAGCAGGTAGATCGCCTTGTTGGCGCTGCTCGGCTGGACCACTTCCTTGAACAGCAGCTTGAAGACGTCGGCGAAGGCCTGGAAGATGCCCATGCCCACGTACATCGGGCCGTGGCGGACGTGCATCCAGCCGATCAGCTTGCGTTCCCAGACCACGTAGAAGGCCACCGAGATGATCACCGGAACGGTGATCACCAGGATCTTCAGGATGATCCAGATCAGCGCGCCGATGTCACCAAGGCCAAGCAGCCACTGGTGCAGCGGATCGACCGCGTTCAACAGCAATTCGTTCATGCAGCCACCACCGTTACGCGAGCGGCACCCAGCGGCGCGGTCGCGCCGTGGCCCGATTCAATCCAGACCGAACCCGCAGCGACGCGGGCGTCGATCACCACCGGCAGGGTGGCCTTGCCGGCATCGGTGCCGACCTTGGCCATCTGCCCTTCCTGCAGCTGCAGGCGAGCGGCATCTTCAGCGTTCAGCACGATGCGCGGGGCGTTGTTGAGCGGATGCGACTGCAGCGCCGGGGCGCGACGGACCACCGCATCGGTGCGGTAGATCGCGGCGGTCGAAGCCACTTCCAGGCCTTCGCCGGCAACCACCGGCTGTGCCGAGGCGGCAACGGCGACCGACACCGGGGCCAGGCTGGCGCGCAGGCCGGCCAGGTCGGTGAAGTCGAAACCGGCTACCGCCAGCTCACCGCCCAGGGCGCGCAGCACGCGCCAGCCCTCACGGGCCTCGCCCGGCAGCTTGCCGCCGGCACGCGCCGACTGCTCGCGACCATCGAGGTTGGTCAGGGTGGCGTCGATTTCCGGCAGCGCACCGATCGGCAGGATCACGTCGGCAACGTCGCGGGTGGAGACGCAGGCGAACTGGCTGAAGGCCACCACCTTGGCGCCGACCAGCGCCTTGCGCGCGGCGGGGGCGTCGGCGAAGTCCAGACCCGGCTCCAGGCCGTACACCACGTAGGCCTGGCGCGGCTGCGCCAGCATTGCGGCGACGTCCTTGCCGGCCGGCAGCACGCCTGCGCGGGTCAGGCCAACGGCGTTGGCACCCTGCGGGATGCGGCACAGCTTGGCACCGGTCGCAGCAGCGAAGTCACGCGCGGCGGCGCGGATCGCGGCAGCCTGCGGATGGTTTTCGGCGATGCCACCGACGATCAGCACGGTGTTGTTGCCGCCCTGCACCGCCGAACGCAGCTCGGCGTTGGCCAGCGCGTCGACGAACTTCGACGGCGCGACGATCTGCTTGCCGGCGATGCTGAAGGCGAAGTCGAAGTCCACCGGGTTGACGACGTGGATCTTCGCGCCGTTGGTGGTCTGCGCCTTGCGCAGGCGGGCGTGCAGCAGCGGCAGTTCGTGGCGGATGTTGCTGCCCAGAACGACGATGCGGTCGGCGCCTTCGATCTCGGCCAGCGGCAGGCCGAACACTTCGGCGGTTGCGGCGTCGGAGAAATCGCGGTTGTTGATGCGGTGGTCGATGTTGCTCGAGCCCAGGCCCTTGGCCAGGCGGGCCAGCAGCGCGCCTTCCTCGTTCGAGGTGGACGGATGCACCAGCACGCCCAGGTTGTCGCCCTGGTTGGCCTTGAGGATCTCGACGGCCGCGGCCAGGCCTTCGGCCCAGCTCACTTCCTTCCACTCGCCATTGACCTTGCGCAGCGGCTTGACCGCACGGTCTTCGCTGTACAGGCCCTGGTGCGAGTAGCGGTCACGGTCGGACAGCCAGCACTCGTTCACCGCTTCGTTGTCGCGCGGCACGGTGCGCAGCACTTCGCCGCGACGCACGTGCAGGAACAGGTTCGAACCCATCGCGTCGTGGTAGCCCAGCGACTCGCGCGCGGTCAGTTCCCACGGGCGGGCGCGGAACTGGAACACCTTGTTGGTCAGCGCGCCAACCGGGCAGACGTCGACGACGTTGCCGGACAGCTCGGTGGTCAGCGGCTTGCCGTCGAAGGTACCGATCTGCAGGTTCTCACCGCGGTACATGCCACCCAGCTCGTAGGTACCGGCAACGTCGGCGGTGAAGCGGACGCAGCGGGTGCACTGGATGCAGCGGGTCATCTCGGTGGCGACCAGCGGGCCCATGTCCTCGTCCGGCACCACGCGCTTGCGCTCGTTGAAGCGGCTGACCGAACGGCCATAGCCCAGCGACACGTCCTGCAGCTCGCACTCGCCGCCCTGATCGCAGATCGGGCAGTCCAGCGGGTGGTTGATGAGCAGGAACTCCATCACCGAGCGCTGGAACTTCAGTGCCTTCTCGCTGCGGGTGGCGACCTTCATGCCATCCATCACCGGGGTGGCGCAGGCCGGCGCCGGCTTCGGCGACTTTTCCACGTCCACCAGGCACATGCGGCAGTTGGCGGCGATCGGCAGCTTCTCGTGGTAGCAGAAGCGCGGAATCGAAATGCCGGCCTTGTCGGCCGCCTGGATGATCATCGAACCCTTGGGCACGACCAGCGACTTGCCATCGATTTCGATGGTCACGTGATCCGGTGGCACGTTCGGGTTTACGGGTTGCGCGCTCATGCGGCGGCTGCCTCCACCTTCTTGCCGTCAACCATCGAATGACCGTTGACGATGTAGTACTCGAATTCGTCCCAGAACTGGCGCAGGAAGCCCTGGATGGGCCATGCAGCCGCTTCACCGAACGCACAGATGGTGTGGCCTTCGATCTGGCCGGCCACCGCCTTCAGCTGGTGCAGGTCTTCCATCGTGGCCTTGCCGGCGACGATGCGCTCCAGCACGCGGTGCATCCAGCCGGTGCCTTCACGGCACGGGGTGCACTGGCCGCACGATTCCTTGTGGAAGAACTGGCTGATGCGGCAGGCGAACTTGACGCAGCAGACGCTGTCGTCGAGCACCACGATCGCACCCGAACCCAGGCCGGAGCCCAGCGCACGGATGGTGTCGTAGTCCATCGGCAGATCCTTCAGCTCGGCCGCGGTCAGTACCGGCATCGACACGCCGCCCGGGATCGCGCCCTTGAGGGTACGGCCCGGACGCAGGCCACCGGCCATTTCCAGCAGGTCGTGGAACTTGGTGCCCAGCGGCACTTCAAAGTTGCCGCCGTTCTGCACGCAGCCGGACACCGAGAAGCACTTCGGACCGCCGTTGGCGGTCAGGCTCAGGCCCTTGAACCACTCCGGACCGTTGCGGATGATCGCCGGCACCGAACCATAGGTTTCGGTGTTGTTGATCGTCGACGGCTTGCCGTACAGGCCGAAGTTGGCCGGGAACGGCGGCTTGTAGCGCGGCTGGCCCTTCTTGCCTTCCAGCGATTCCATCAGCGCGGTTTCTTCGCCGCAGATGTATGCGCCGGCGCCCAGCGCACCGTAGATGTCGATGTCCACGCCCGAGCCCATCACGTTCTTGCCCAGCCAGCCGTTCGCATAGGCGTCGGCCAGGGCCTGCTCGAAGTGCTCGAACGGCTCGTGGTGGAACTCACCGCGCAGGTAGTTGTAACCCACGGTCGAACCGGTGGCGTAGCAGGCGATCGCCATGCCTTCCACCACCGAATGCGGGTTGTAGCGCAGGATGTCGCGATCCTTGCAGGTGCCCGGCTCGGATTCGTCCGAGTTGCAGAGGATGTACTTCTGCATGTTGCCCTTGGGCATGAAGGACCACTTCAGGCCGGTCGGGAAGCCTGCGCCACCGCGGCCACGCAGGCCCGAGGCCTTGACCATCTCGATGACCTGCTCCGGCGGGATCTTCTCTTCGAGGATCTTGCGCAGGGCGGCGTAGCCACCGGTCTTCAGGTAGCTTTCGTACGACCACGGGGTGTCGTAATGCAGGGTGGTGTAGACCACCTGGTGCGGCAGCGGCGCGGGGCCGACCGGACCCTTGGATTCGTGGTGATGTGCCATGCCCTTACTCCAGCCCGTCCAGCAGCTCGTCGACCTTTTCCAGGGTCAGACGCTCATGGTAGTGACCGTTGATGACCATCATCGGCGCGCCGCCACAACCGGCCAGGCACTCTTCCTCGCGCTTGAGGTAGACGCGGCCGTCCGGGGTCGATTCACCGTGCTTGATGCCCAGCTTCTTCTCGCAATGGCGGACGATGTCCTCGGCGCCATTGAGCCAGCAGCTGATGTTGGTGCAGATGGCCACGTTGTTGCGGCCCACCTTCTCGGTCTCGAACATCGAGTAGAAGCTGGCGACCTCGTAGGCCCACACCGGCGGCAGGTCGAGGTACTTGGCCACGCCGGCGATCAGTTCGTCGGTCAGCCAGCCCTCGTTCTGCTCCTGGGCCGCATGCAGGCCCTGCAGCACGGCAGAGCGCTTGCGGTCCGGCGGGAACTTGGACAGCCAGTGATCGATGTGAGCGCGGGTCTTGTCGCTCAGCACCACCATCGGGTCGACGTCGCGCGCCGCCTCGAAATTACCTGTCGCCTTCATCGGCCGACCTCAGCGAAATGCATAACGTGAAATTCCAGAAACTGCGGCGCCGGCTTGCGCCGGCTGCCTGCAGCGGGCGTTGGCGTGGCGGACGGCATTACCGGTCAACCTCGCCGAACACCAGGTCGTAGGTACCGATCATCGCCACCACGTCGGCCAGCATGTGGCCGCGCACGACCGAATCGATCGAGGACAGGTGGGCGAAGCCCGGCGCACGCAGGTGCACGCGGAACGGCTTGTTGGCGCCATCGGAGACCAGGTAGCAGCCGAATTCGCCCTTCGGGGCTTCCACCGCCGAGTAGGTCTCGCCGGCCGGCACGCAGTAGCCCTCGCTGAACAGCTTGAAGTGGTGGATCAGCGCTTCCATGTCGTCCTTCATGTCCTCGCGCCTGGGCGGAGCAACCTTGAAGTTCTTCACCATCACCGGGCCGGGGTTGGCTTTCAGCCATGCCACGCACTGCTTGATGATGCGGTTGGACTCGCGCATTTCGGCAACGCGGACCAGGTAGCGGTCGTAGCAGTCGCCTTCCTTGCCCAGGGGGATGTCGAAATCGACGGCATCGTACTTGGCGTACGGGCGCTTCTTGCGCAGGTCCCAGGCGACGCCCGAGCCACGCAGCATCACGCCGGTCATGCCCCACTGGTGCGCCAGTTCCGGCGTCACCACGCCGATGCCGACGGTACGCTGCTTCCAGATACGGTTGTCGGTCAGCAGGGTTTCGTATTCGTCGATGCGCTTGGGGAACTCGACGGTGAAGTTCTCCAGGAAGTCCAGCAGCGAGCCCTCGCGCGAAGCATTGAGCTGCTTCAGCGCCTTGCCCTTGTGCCAGCGCGACTCCTTGTACTTCGGCATGTGGTCCGGCAGGTCGCGGTAGACACCGCCCGGACGGTAGTACGCCGCGTGCATGCGTGCGCCGGAGACTGCTTCATAGCAGTCCATCAGCTCTTCGCGCTCGCGGAAGGCGTACAGCATCACCGCCATCGCACCCAGGTCGAGCGCGTTGGAGCCCAGCCACATCAGGTGGTTGAGGATGCGGGTGATCTCGTCGTACATGGTGCGGATGTACTGCGCACGCTCCGGCGCCTCGATGCCCATCAGGGTCTCGATCGCGCGCACGTAGGCGTGCTCGTTGCACATCATCGACACGTAATCCAGGCGATCCATGTAACCGATCGACTGGTTGAACGGCTTGGACTCGGCCAGCTTTTCGGTACCACGGTGCAGCAGACCCACGTGCGGGTCGGCGCGCATGATGGTTTCACCGTCCATTTCCAGGATCAGGCGCAGCACACCGTGAGCGGCCGGATGCTGCGGGCCGAAGTTCATGGTGTAGTTGCGGATTTCCTGCCGGCTTTCGGCGGCGTTGCTGGCGAATGCTTCGCCGGCCTGGTGTACGTGGCTCACTTCACTGCCTCCTGCGCGCGCTCACCTTCTGCGGTCTGCAGACGGGCGTCGTCGCGGATCACGCGCGGCACGCCGACACGCGGCTCCACCGAGGTGACCGGTTCGTAGATCACGCGCTTCTTTTCTTCGTCGTAGCGGACTTCGACATTGCCGATCAGCGGGAAGTCCTTGCGGAACGGATGGCCGACGAAACCGTAGTCGGTCAGGATCCGGCGCAGGTCCGGGTGGCCTTCGAAGATCACGCCGTACAGGTCGAACGCTTCGCGCTCGAACCAGTTCAGGCCCGGCCAGATGCCGGTCAGCGAGGACACCACCGGCAGTGCTTCGTCAGGGGCGAAGCAGCGCAGGTGCATCATCAGGTTGTGCTGGTACGAGCGCAGCTGGGCGACCACGGCGAAACGCTGGGTCGGCATGTGCTGCGGGCGGGCACCGTCGGCACCGTTTTCCTCGGTGGGGAACTCACCCCACGCGAAACGGCCCTGGGCCTTGCCTTCGACGCCACGGCTGAAGCCCTGCGAGGACACGTCGGCGGTGTCCCATTCGTCGGAGCCATAACCCAGGTAATCGACGCCGCAGAGATCCACGGCCTGCTCGAAACCAAACTCGTCACGCAGCGCCAGGGCGGTGGCGTGCCACTCGGCGGCAGGCACTTCCAGCGTCACTTCGCCGCGGGGTTCGACCACGATGACCTTCGCACCTGCGAAACGTGCGGAGAGTCGGTCGATGAAGGATGCTTGCTCTGCCATGGGGGCTTGGCGCGCTCTTGTCAGGTGAAGGGGTCAGCGGGCGATGGTCTGTGTACGCCAGATCTTCTTCTGCAGCTGCAGGATCCCGTACACCAGCGCCTCGGCGGTCGGCGGGCAGCCCGGGACGTAGACGTCCACCGGCACCACGCGATCACAGCCGCGCACCACAGAATAGGAGTAGTGGTAATAGCCGCCACCATTGGCGCAGCTACCCATCGAGATGACCCACTTCGGGTCCGGCATCTGGTCGTAGACCTTGCGCAGCGCCGGGGCCATCTTGTTGACCAGGGTACCGGCCACGATCATCACGTCGGACTGACGCGGCGACGGGCGGAACACCACGCCGTAGCGGTCAAGGTCCAGGCGCGCGGCGCCGGCATGCATCATCTCGACCGCGCAGCAGGCCAGGCCGAAGGTCATTGGCCACATCGAGCCGGTGCGCGCCCAGTTCAGCAGTGCATCGACGCTGGTGGTGACGAAGCCCTTTTCCAGCAGCGGGTTGTCGCCTTCCGGCCGCAGGATGTCATCAACCCGGCCTTCCGGCGTGGGGTTGTTCATGAGGCCATCGAGAGTCTGAATCACTCCCATTCCAGCGCTCCCTTCTTCCAGACGTAAATGAAACCGAGGAACAGCATGCCGACGAACAGGCCCATGGTGATGAGCGAACGGGCACCCAGCTCCATGAAGACCTGGGTCCACGGCACGATGAAGATGATTTCCAGGTCGAAGACGATGAACTGGATCGCGATCAGGTAGTAGCGCACGTCGAACTTCATGCGCGCGTCTTCGAAGGCCTCGAAGCCGCACTCGTACGGCGACAGCTTTTCCAGATCGGGGCGGCGGGGACCGAGGAATCGACCAACCAGCATCAGCGTAATGCCGATACCGGTGGCAACGATCAGAAACAGCAGAGACGGCAAATATTCGGCCAGCACAGCGATTCTCTCTTGCCTCTGCCGCCGCGCCTGCAGGCGCTTTGGCATGGGGGAGTGGACGGGAATCTGCCTGGCGCCTTGCGCGCCAGACGAACCCGCTTTACTTACAAATGGTGCCCAAGAGGGGACTCGAACCCCTACGACTTGCGTCGCTACCACCTCAAGGTAGTGCGTCTACCAATTCCGCCACCTGGGCAAACGATCACATCAGACTATCTTCCCGATGCGCCGCGTATTGTAACCGGCTTCAGTCTTTCTGGGAGCCTTCCGAAGGCTTTTCTTCACCAGAAACCGAAGATTCCGCCTGAGCCGGCACATTCGCGGCCGGAACCGGGGCGGCCGGGACCGCATCGGCCTTCGGAACGGCCGGCAGTTCACCCGCCGGAGCCGCCGGAGCGACTGCCGCCGGTGCGGACATCAGGCCCAGATCCTGGTCGGCCGCCGGGCGGCTGCCATGACCGGCATACCAGGCCATGAAGAGGCTGATGCCGAAGAACACGACAGCCAGCCACTTGGTCGACTTGGACAGGAAGTTCGAGGCGCCGCGCGCACCGAACACCGTACCCGAGGCACCGGCACCAAAGCCCGAACCCGCCGCCGCACCCGAGCCACGCTGCATCAGGATCAGCGCGATCATGGCCACAGCGACCAGCACGTAGACGACATTGAGGATCAACATCAGCATTGGAAACCGCCCTCGGACAAAACTTCTAGGATTAGTTCGCGGCCGCCGCCCGTGCGATGGCCAGGAAGTCCGCGGCCACCAGGGAGGCGCCGCCGACCAGCCCACCATCGACATCCGGCTGCGCGAACAGTTCCCCGGCATTGTCGGGCTTCACGCTACCGCCGTAAACAATGGGCAGTGAATCAGCGATTCTAGCATCGATACGCGCGACTTCGCCACGGATGAACGCGTGCACCTGCTGCGCCTGCTCCTTGGTGGCGGTACGGCCGGTACCGATGGCCCAGACCGGCTCGTAGGCGACCACGGCCTTGGCGAAACCGGCCGCGCCGACCAGCTCCAGCACCGGCGCCAGCTGGCTGGCGATGACCACTTCGGTCTGCCCGGCCTCGCGCTGCTCCAGGGTCTCGCCCACGCACAGCACCGGCACCAGGCCGGCGTGCTGGGCGGCGGCGAACTTGCGCGCGACCAGCTCGCTGCTTTCGTGGTGGTACTGGCGGCGCTCGGAATGGCCGACCAGGCCATAGCGGGCGCCGACCTCGACCAGCATGGCGGCGCAGACCTCGCCGGTGTAGGCGCCCTTCTCGTTGCTGCTCACGTCCTGCGCGCCAAAGGCCAGGCCGGTCTCGCCGAAGTCCTCGACCAGCTCGCCCAGGTACGGCAGCGGCGGCAGGATCACCACGTCCACCCCCTCCAGCGGCAGCCCGGCGGCGACCTGCCCCAGCAGTTCATTGGCGAATTGACGGCTGCCATGCAGCTTCCAGTTTCCGGCGACGATCTTGCGGCGCATGAGCGGGTGGCTCCTGTGTGAAGTCAGCCGGTCATGATACCCGTTACGGCAAAAATCCGTTTTCGTGTAAGCGGTTACATGGATTTTCAGCCAACGGCGCAGCCCCTCGTGGCGGGGGTGGGGTTGGGTTGG
>NZ_JAOECR010000024.1:0-65487 GCF_029836955.1 Stenotrophomonas sp. GD04054
AAAGGCCCGACCAACCTGGAGTCGAGCGTGGCTCGACTCTCCAAAGGGTTGTCAGGCGAAGACGGCTTCGACCTGGGCCCAGCCGGCCGCGTCGACCTGCTCCAGCACGTCCAGTGCCTGCAGGTTCTGCAGCAGCTGGCTGACCCGGCTTGCGCCGAGGATCACGCTGGAAACGTTCGGGTTGCGCAGGCACCAGGCGATGGCCAGCGTGGCCGGGGCATGGCCGAGCGCGCGTGCCACCTCGCTGAAGCGCCGCACCTGGCCCAGGCGGGCCCCGGCGTCGGCCCCCAGCACCAGGTCCTGCAACCACTCCATGCCTTCCCGCCCCAGCCGCGCATCGGCCGGGATGCCCTGGTCGTACTTGCCAGTGAGCAGGCCCGAGGCGAGCGGCGAGAAGATGGTGGTGCCCAGGCCGGCACCCGCATACAGCGGCGCGTACTCGACCTCGACCCGCTCGCGGTGCAGCAGGTTGTACTGCGGCTGCTCCATCGTCGGGCCCTGCAGGTTGCGCGCCTCGGCGATGTCCAGCGCCTGCTGGATCTGCGCCGCCGACCACTCCGAAGTGCCCCAGTAGAGGATCTTGCCCTGCCGTACCAGGGTATCCATGGCGTGCACGGTCTCGGCGATCGGCGCGTCCGGATCCGGGCGGTGGCAGTAATAAAGGTCCAGGTAGTCCACCCGCAGGCGCTTGAGCGCGGCATGGCAGGCGTCGGTCACGTGCTTGCGCGACAAGCCGCGCTGGGTCGGCCGCGGGTCCTTGGCACTGCCGAAGAACACCTTGCTGGACACGCAGAAACCGTCGCGCGGCAGTCGCAGGTCGGTGATCACGTCGCCCATGACCTGTTCGGCACGGCCGTTGGCATAACCCTCGGCATTGTCGAAGAAGTTGACGCCATGATCCCAGGCGGCGGCCACCAGGTTGCGGGCCTCATCGCGCGGGATCTGGTCGCCGAAGGTCACCCAGGCGCCGAAGGACAAGGCGGAAATCGGCAGGCCGGTGGAGCCCAGGCGACGGTATTGCATGCGAATCTCCTGCTGCGGGCCCGCATCCGGGCCGGGATCGAACCCCATTCTACCCGCCGCCGCCAGCCGCAAGCCCTTGCCGTTGCTGGCCTGATCGGTACCGTTGGCCGCGCACACGCTGCTTTTTCTTGCCCCGGCCCCTGCCCTGCACTAGGCTTCCCGTTTTTCGCGACGCCCCAGGGGAGTCACTCACATGGTCGAAGGTTTGGGCAGGATCGGCTTCGGCCTGTTCGGGTTGGCGGTGCTGATCGGCATCACCTGGTTGTTTTCCAATAACAAGCGCGCGGTTGACTGGAAGCTGGTTGCCACCGGTATCACCCTGCAGATCGCCTTTGCGGCGCTGGTGATCCTGGTGCCGGGCGGGCGCGACGTGTTCGACGCGCTGGGCAAGGGCTTCGTCAAGATCCTCAGCTACGTCAACGAGGGCTCGGGCTTCATCTTCGGCTCGTTGATGGACACCAAGAACTACGGCTTCATCTTCGCCTTCCAGGTGTTGCCGACCATCATCTTCTTCTCTGCGCTGATGGGGGTGATGTACCACCTCAACATCATGCAGGGCATCGTGCGCGTGATGGCCTGGTCGATCACCAAGGTGATGCGCGTGTCCGGTGCTGAAACCACCAGCGTCTGCGCCAGCGTCTTCATCGGCCAGACCGAGGCGCCGCTGACCGTGCGCCCGTACATCGCCAGGATGACCCAGTCCGAGCTGCTGACCATGATGATCGGCGGCATGGCGCACATCGCCGGCGGCGTGCTGGCGGCCTACGTGGGCATGCTCGGCGGTGGCGATCCGGCGCAGCAGGCCTTCTACGCCAAGCACCTGCTGGCGGCCAGCATCATGGCAGCCCCGGCCACGCTGGTCGTGGCCAAGCTGCTGATCCCGGAGACCGGCACCCCGCTGACCCGCGGCACGGTGAAGATGGAAGTCGAGAAGACCTCCAGCAACATCATCGACGCGGCCGCCGCCGGCGCCGGTGACGGCCTGAAGCTGGCGCTGAACATCGGTGCGATGCTGCTGGCCTTCATCGCCCTGATCGCGCTGCTGAACGCCCCGCTGACCTGGATCGGCGATGTGACCGGCCTGGCCGCTGCCATCGGCAAGCCGACCAACCTGTCGACCATCTTCGGTTACGTGCTGGCCCCGATCGCCTGGGTGATCGGCACCCCGTGGGCCGATGCCACCACCGTCGGTTCGCTGATCGGCCAGAAGGTCGTGATCAACGAGTTCGTGGCCTACACCGAGCTGTCGCAGATCGTGAACGGCCAGATCGCCGGCGTGAGCCTGTCCGAGGAAGGTCGTCTGATCGCCACCTACGCGCTGTGCGGCTTCGCCAACTTCAGCTCGATCGCGATCCAGATCGGCGGCATTGGCGGCCTGGCCCCGGAACGTCGCCACGACCTGGCCAAGTTCGGCCTGCGCGCGGTGTTGGGCGGTACCATTGCCACCTTCATGACGGCGACCATCGCCGGCGTGCTGACGCACTTCAGTTGAACCCTTGGTTGAGAAAAGATTCCCTATGAGCAGCAGTGTCGTTGTCGTCGGTTCCTTCAATGTCGATCACGTGTGGCGGTGCGAGTCGCTGCCGGCACCGGGTGCGACCATTGCCGGCCGTTACAGCACCGGCCCCGGTGGCAAGGGCTTCAACCAGGCCGTGGCGGCCTGCCGCGCCGGTGCCGACACGCACTTCGTGTGCGCGCTGGGCGACGACGCTGGTGGCGCCACCGCCCGTGAGCTGGCCGCGCAGGACGGCTTCGGTCTGATCGCCGAAGCCAGCAGCGAACCGACCGGCACCGCCGGCATCTACGTCGATGCCCGTGGCCGCAACACCATCGTGATCGGACCGGGTGCCAACGCCGCGCTGAGCACCGACTTCCTGCAACAGCAGCAGGCCCTGCTGACCGGCGCCAAGGTGGTGCTGGTGCAGCTGGAATCGCCGGTGCAGACCATCGAAGCGGCACTGGCCACGGCCCGCGAGGCCGGCGTCACCACCGTGCTCAACACCGCACCGGCCGACGCCCCCTCGACCATCGGCCTGCTCAAGCTGGCCGATGTGATCACCCCGAACGAAACCGAGTTCGCAGCCCTGCTCGGCCGCCATGTCGGTGAGCGCGTGGATGCCAATGACGTCGCCGCGCTGGACGGTGCCAGCCTGCATGCGCTGTGCCGCAAGCTGGTCGGCAACGGCACCGTGGTGGTGACCCTGGGTTCGGTGGGTGTGTTCGTGTCGCATGCCGATGAGAACCTGCGCGGCGATACCCAGCCGTACTACCGCGTGGGTGCCGAACAGGTGCAGGCGATCGACACCACCGGTGCCGGTGACGCCTTCAACGGTGCGCTGGCCGCGTCGCTGGCGCAGGTGGCCGACGCCCCGTTCGCCCGCCACGTGCGCTTCGCCAACCAGTTCGCCGGTCGTTCGACCGAGAAGGAAGGCGCTGCGGCGGCGATGCCGCGCTTCACTCCGGCCGACGTGGAAGTGAAGTAGATCCACGCCATGCGTGGATGAACGAGCCCGGGCATGCAGATGCCCGGGCTTTTTCATGGGCGGTCCGCGCGCGGCGCGGATCTACTGCCAGCGCCGCAACAGCAGCCCCGCTGCAATCGCCAGCAACGCCACGGCAGCAGCCACCACGCCCAGCGTGTCCAGGCCCCAGCGTTCGATCGCACCGCCGCCGAGCAGCGCGCCCAAGCCGATTCCGGCGTTGGCCGCGGACACATTCAAGGTTCCCGCCAGCGCCTGCGCCCGTGGCGCCGCACGCATCATCCGCACCTGGCACAACGGGAACAGCGCGGTGTGCGCCACGCCCCACAGGGCCAGTGCGATGAGCACGAACGTGCCGTGGCCGGCCAGGCCGACACTGGCCAGCATGCCCAGCGCCAGCACCGCGCAGAACACCAGGGTCGCGCCCAGCGGCGCACGATCGATCCAGCGCCCACCCAGTGCATTGCCGATCAGCCCGACGGCCCCGAAGCCCATCAGCCACCAGCCCACCTGTGCCGCCGGTACCTGCATCAGCCGCTCCAGTACATCGGCCAGATAGGTGTAGGCCGCAAACATCGCGGTGAACACCAGCACCGACAGCAGCACATGGCCCAGCAACTGCGGCTGGCGCAGCACTCGTGCCTGTTCGCCCAGCGCGCGCCGCGGTCCGGCCACGGTGTCCGGCATCCACAACGCCAGCGCGCCGGCCATCAACAGCGACAGGGCCGCCAACAGCCAGAAGCTGCCGCGCCAACCGAGGGCGTCGGCGGCCAACGTACCCAGCGGGATACCGAACAGCATTGCGGCGGTAATACCCAGGTAGACGCGCGCGACCGCACGACCGCCCTGCCCTGCAGGGGCCAGCTGCGCAGCAGTCTCACTGGCGGTGCCCCAGAACACCGGCAGGGCCAGTGCCGGCAGCACCCGCGCCAGCGCCAGCAGCCACGGCTGCGTGGCCATCGCAGCCAGCGCGTTGGAAGCCGCGAACAACAGCAGGATGGTCACGAACAGGCGGCGCCGGCCGACGTGTGACAGCAGCGCGGTCAATGGGGGCCCGGCCAGCATCACGGTGAACGCGAACAGGGTGACCAGCTGCCCGGCACGGGCGATGCCCAGGCCAAGGTCGCGCGCCAGCGCGGGCAACAGGCCGACGATCAGGAATTCGGTGGTGACGATGACGAAGGCGGACACCGCCAGCAGGACGACCGAAAGACGTGCGCGAGCGTTTGCGTGGACAGCGGCCACGGTGGAATCGAGGGTGGACATGAGCGGGCATCAGGACAGGGGCCGCCAGCCTATTTCCTCCCTGAGTTCCGATTACTGCTATGTTTTCCATCGATTCCGGACTGAATTTCCCCCATGCTTCCCACCGAGCGCCTGCGCGGCATCGAGGCCTTCGTCGCCACCGCCGATGCTGGCAGCTTCACTGCCGCCGCCGAACGCCTGCACCTGACCAGTTCTGCGGTGGGCAAGACCATCGCGCGGCTGGAGGCGCGTCTGGGAGCGCGGCTGTTCGAACGCAGCACGCGCCGCCTTCGCCTGACCGAGGCCGGTGAGGGCTTCTACCGCACCTGCGTGCGGGTGCTGGGTGAGCTGGCCGATGCCGAGTCGGTGCTGGTGTCGCACGCAGACGCGCCCGTGGGCCGGCTGCGCGTGGATGCCCCGGCCACCTTCGGGCGCCTGAAAGTCTGGCCGCTGCTGCTGCAGCTGGCCGACACGTTTCCGCAGCTGCGGCCACAGGTGACCTTCAGCGACCGTTTCGTCGACCTGACCGAGGACGGCATCGACCTGGCCGTGCGCATCGGTGGACCGGAGCCGCTGCCGGCCACCCTGGGCAGCCGCCTGCTCGGCTACGAATGCCTGCGCTTCTGCGCGTCCCCGGCCTATCTGGAGCGACATGGCCTGCCGACATCCGCGGCCGAGCTGGCCGGGCATGACGGCGTGCTGTTCGGACGCGCCGACGGCAGCGTCGGGCCGTGGCAGGTGGCCGATGGCGGGCAGCGCAGTACACCGCTGCAGGCCCGCGCGCGCCTGGTGGTTGGCAGCGCCGAAGCCCAGGTGGCGGCGGTCGAGGCCGGCTTCGGCATCGCGCAGTTGGCCACCTGGCTGGTCGAGGATGCGCTGGCGCGCGGCAGCCTTGTGTCGATCCTGACGTCGCTGGACTGCCGCGGCCTGCCGTTGCGCCTGTTGTGGCCGCAGGGCCGGCAGCGGTTGCCACGCGTGGACGTGGCGTTGGACCGTCTCGGCACCGGGTTGCAGATCGATCCGCCGCGCTGAGCGCAGCGCCATCACCGACGGTCGCATCGAGCGGCTGCGACTGCCGGTCGCATTGCCCGCATCCCGCCCCTCACCCACCATCCGCGCAGCATTTCAGCGTGGGCAGGACATGGACGGATTCCCCTGGTTGCTGGTTGCCGCCGCCGGCAGTGCCATCGCAGCCTTGCTGCATATCGGCTGCATTGCCTTTGGGGCACCCTGGTACCGGTGGTTCGGCGCTGGCCCGCGCATGGTCCGGCTGGCACAGGCGGGACATTGGTGGCCACCACTGATGACCGCCGGCATTACTGCCGTGCTGGTGGCCTGGACGCTGTACGCGCTGGCAGCCGCAGGCTGGCATTCGCCGCTGCCGGCCAGCCGTCCGGTGCTGTCGGGCATCGCCCTGCTGTTGCTGGTGCGCGCGGCGATGGGCTTCGGGCTGGCGCTGCTCCGGCCCGGCTACAACGGCCGGTACTTCTGGGTAGTCAGTTCACTGGCCTGCCTCAGCCTGGGGCTGGCCTTCGCGTTGGGTACCCGCCAGGCCTGGCAGAGCCTGGGGTAGCCCCCTACCATCGCCCGCCCTTGGGGGCGGCGGAAGCAACCGTCAAGCATCTGTTGATGCCGGTACGGCATGAGCTGGGTGCGGATCGGCCTGAACCGGAACGCCCCCGACACGGCCGTACCGCCGCCCGCGCCCTACAATGGGCGCATGCAGATCGGCCCGTACACCATTGCCCCCAACGTCGTGCTGGCGCCCATGGCCGGCGTCACCGACAAGCCTTTCCGCCTGCTGTGCAAACGGCTGGGCGCGGGACTGGCCGCCTCGGAAATGACCATCAGCGACCCGCGCTTCTGGACCACGCGCAAGTCGATCCATCGCATGGACCATGAGGGCGAGCCGGCACCGATCAGCGTGCAGATCGCCGGCACCGAGCCGCAGCAGCTGGCCGAGGCCGCGCGCTACAACGTGGACCACGGCGCGCAGATCATCGACATCAACATGGGCTGCCCGGCCAAGAAGGTGTGCAACGCCTGGGCCGGTTCGGCACTGATGCGCGACGAACAGCTGGTGGCGCGCATCCTCGAAGCGGTGGTCAACGCGGTGGACGTGCCGGTCACCCTGAAGATCCGTACCGGTTGGGACTGCGACCACCGCAACGGCCCGGTGATCGCCCGCATCGCCGAGGCCAGCGGCATCGCCGCACTGGCTGTGCACGGCCGCACCCGCGACCAGCACTACACCGGCCAGGCCGAGTACGCCACGATCGGCGAGATCAAGGCCGCACTGCGCATTCCGGTGATCGCCAACGGCGATATCGATTCGCCGCAGAAGGCCGCCTATGTCCTGAAGGAAACCGGCGTGGACGCAGTGATGATCGGCCGCTCGGCACAGGGCCGGCCATGGATCTTCCGCGAGGTGGCGCACTACCTGGCCACCGGTGAGGAACTGCCGCCACCGTCGCTGGATGAAGTGCGCGACATCCTGCTTGGTCACCTGCATGCGCTGCATGCGTTTTATGGCGAGCCGCAGGGCGTGCGCATCGCGCGCAAGCACCTGGGCTGGTACGCCAAGGACCGGCCGGAGAATGCCGCCTTCCGCGCGGTGGTCAACCGTGCCGAAGATCCGGCCAGCCAGATCGCATTGACGACCGAGTACTTCGACCGCCTGATTACCGGGGAACCGGCGTTGTCTTCGGCAGCCTGAGCGCGCCAGCCCCTCGTAACCCGCCCGACTGCCTTGATCCGTAGAGTCGAGCTTGCTCGACTGCTCCACACCGTAGAGTCGAGCGTGCTCGACTGGCTTTCTGAACAGTCGAGCACGCTCGACTCTACGCGCCCCTTCCATTGATCACGCTCGACGCTACAAGAGCCCGCCCCCATGACCCCGCCGATTTCCTCCCCGACCTACCTGCACGGATTCTCCGGCACCGAGCAGCAGCGCCTGATGACCCAGGCCCGGCTGCTGGAATCGAGCATCTTCGGCCAGATCGACTACAGCGGCGCGCGGCGCCTGCTGGAAGTCGGCAGCGGCGTCGGCGCACAGACCGAGATCCTGCTGCGCCGCTTCCCCGAGCTGCACGTGACCGGCGTGGACCTGAGCGAAACGCAGCTGGCCACCGCGCGTGAGAACCTGGCGCGCACGCCGTGGTGCAGCGACCGCTACACCCTGCAGCAGGCCGACGCCGGTGAGCTGCCGTTCGAAGCACGCAGCTTCGACGCGGCGTTCCTGTGCTGGGTGCTGGAGCACGTGCCGTCACCAGCACGCGTACTAAGCGAGGTGCGCCGCGTGCTGGCCCCGGGTTCGCCGGTCTACATCACCGAAGTGATGAATGCCTCGTTCCTGCTCGACCCGTATTCGCCGCATATCTGGCGCTACTGGATGGCCTTCAACGATTTCCAGTACGACCACGGGGGAGATCCGTTCGTCGGCGCCAAGCTGGGCAACCTGCTGCTGGCCGGCGGCTTCCGCGACGTGCACACCGAGATCAAGACCATCCACCTGGACAACCGCGAACCGGCCCGTCGCAAGACGATGATCGCGTTCTGGGAACAGCTGCTGCTGTCGGCCGCCGACCAGCTGTTGCAGGCCGGATCGGTGGACGAGGAAACCGTGGAAGGCATGCGTCGCGAGTTCCGCCTGGTGCAGAACGATCCGAACGCGGTGTTCTTCTATTCGTTCGTGCAGGGCCGCGCCACGGTGTATTGATTCGGTGGAGCCACGCCATGCGTGGCTGCCTTCGCCGATGCCCCCCGCCATCCACGCATGGCGTGGATCTACGGATGCGACACTGCACCGCCGATGGAGGCAGTAGAGCCACGCCATGCGTGGCTGCCTTCGCCGATGCCTGCGCCATCCACGCATGGCGTGTATCTACGGATGCGACACTGCACTGCCGATGGAGGCAGTAGAGCCACGCCATGCGTGGCTGCCTTCGCCGATGCACCCCGCCATCCACGCATGGCGTGGATCTGCGGATGCGACACTGCACCGCCGATGGAGACAGTAGAGCCACGCCATGCGTGGCTGCCTTCCGATGCCCGCACCATCCACGCATGGCGTGGATCTGCGGATGCGACACTGCACTGCCGATTGAGGCAGTAGAGCCACGCCATGCGTGGCTGCCTTCCGATGCCCGCACCATCCACGCATGGCGTGGATCTACTGATCAATGCACGGCGCTGTGGTCGGCCGCACCCGGCTGTGCTGCCGGCTCCTGCCAGATCCGCTGCCACATCGCGGCCAACCGGCGTCCGACGTCGGCGCGTGCAGCCGGGCTGCTGTAATCCACCCGCACCTGCTCGGGCGTGATCGCCCGCCACTGCCCATCAGCCTGCTCGGCCACCGCGAAGTTGAAGGTGTAGTCCGGTTCCAGCCCCATACGCAGGTCGCTCAGCACCAGCCGGCCGTCCACCACCTGCGCACGCATGAAGCCACGATTGAACCACGTCAGCTGCTGCACCGCCGGGATGGCCTGCGCTTCGCGCAAGGCCTGCACGTTGGATGCGTGGCCTTCGAACTGCATCGGCCCGTGGTCGGCCACCAGCGAACGGTCGCCCACCACGTAGCCGTTCGGCGTCATTGCCACCACGCGCCACAGCAGGGTGTTGAACGGCATCGGCACCGAGAAGCGCGGCGCATCGCCCAGGCCCATCGCCGTCAGCCTCTGCTGGGCAGCACGGTCGACCTGCGCCTTGGCGATCAGGCCCCAACCCAGGTAGGCACTGCTGACCAGCAACGCCACACCCAGCACCTTGCCAGCCCAGGGGCGGGCGCGACCAAACCAGGCCAGCACGCAGCCCAGCAGCAGCCATACCGTGTAGCCGAGATCGATGATGAAGACACTGGAACCCATGGTCGGGTGTGGGCGCAGCGGCCACCACAGCTGGGTGCCGTAGACGGTGAACGCATCCAGCATGGGATGGGTGACCAGCGCCAGCTGGATCGCCCAGAACCAGCGCACCGGTGACTGGGCGACGCGGCCATTGCCGAAGCGCTTGAACAACCACCAGATCAGTGCCGCCACCCAAGGCAGCACCAGCAGCGAGTGGCTGAAGCTGCGGTGTTCGATCATGTTCGCCACCGGGTCGGCGGCAGTGAAGCCGAGCCACAGGGCGTCGAGGTCCGGCAGGGTGCCGAGCGCGGCACCGGCCAGCAGGGCCGCACGGCGATGTCCGGGCGGGGCGATGGCAGCAGCGACGGCGCCGCCGAGCACGATCTGGGTCAGGGAATCCATGGGCCGATGCTAGCGGCTTGCGGGCGTGCCGTCTTGATGGCACAGCCGCTCGCGCTCTTTTGTAGAGTCGAGCCATGCTCGACTGCTGTACGCGGGGCAGTCTGAGAAGAGCAGTCGAGCATGGCTCGACTCTACAAGAGTGGGTCAAGCCGCTTGCTTGATGCGCGCGCCCGGCAGTTCCACCAGGGTCTGGCCATTGTGGTCAAGCAGGCGCAGCGCGCCATCATGGTCTTCGGCCAGCGCGGTCAGGCTCTCCACCCAGTCGCCGTCGTTGGCATAGACCAGGCCATCGCGCTCGATCAGCGCCGCGCGGTGGATGTGGCCACAGACGATGCCATCCAGTCCGCGCCGCCGCACGTCGTCCAGCCCGGCCTGCACGAAGCGTTCGATGTAGCGTTCGGCCGCACCGCTGCGCTTCTTCAGGAACTCCGACAGCGACCAGTAGCGCATCCCCAGCAGCCGCCGCACCGCATTCAACGCCTGGTTGCCGGTCAGGATGCGGTAGTACAGCCAGTCACCGAACTTTTCCTGCAGGCCACCGAAGTGGGTCACGCCGTCGTACTCGTCCCCATGCGCAACGAGCAGGCGACGGCCATCGGCGGTCACATGGATGGCGCGACGGCGCACCTGCATCGCTGGCAGCATCAGCCCGCACACGTGGCGCAGTGACGCGTCATGGTTGCCGGGGATGTAGACGATCTCCGTTCCGGCACGGCGCAGCGCGTGCAGGGCCTGGATGACTTCGCTGTGCGACTGGCGCCAGTTGGCGCGGCGATGCGCCATCCACCACAGGTCGATGATGTCGCCCACCAGGTACAACCGTTCGCAGCGCAGCTGCGAGAGGAACCGCGCCAGCTCGGTGGCATGGCAATGACGTGACCCCAGGTGCACGTCGGAGACGAACACTGCGCGCCGGTGCGGCGACAGGTTCGCCAGCGCGCTCATGCCGGCGTCCCCGCGTCGCGCAGGTAGCGTTTTCGCTTGTTCGGCCTGATCGCGCACAGGTCCACTTCAATCAGGCCGTCGATCGAATCACTGAAGTCCGGGTCGACACCGAAGGCAAGGAAACGGGCGCCACCGGGTTCGCACAGATCGGTGTACTGGCGATACAGCGTCGGCACGCCGGTGCCGAGTGCGGCCAGATTGGCCTTGAGCACATCGAACGCGGCACCTGCATCCAGCTCGCCGAAACTTGGCGGCGCGGCGAAGTACTGGAACGGGCGGTTCGATTCGGCCAGGCCGGCGGTACCGCTGTAGTAGCGCTGGTAGTACGCCACCAGCTGCTCGCGTGCATCGCGTGGCAGCGCTGCGCTGATCGACACGGCGCCGAACAGGTAGCGGATGCCGGGCCGGCACTGCAGGTAGGCGCCGATGCCCTGCCACAGGTAGTCCAGGCTGCGGCTGCCCCAGTAATCAGGCACCACGAAGCTGCGGCCCAGTTCCAGGCCTTCGGCGATGTGGGTGATGGCGTCGTCGGAATAGCGGAACAGCGATGCGCTGTAGAGCCCGGACAGGCCGTGCCGGGCCAGCGCGTGGGCACCACGCATGATCCGGTAGGCGCCGGCGATGCGCTGCGCGGCCGCGTCCCAGATCACGATGTGTTCGTACCGCGGATCGTAATCATCCAGATCGCGGCTGCGCCCGGTGCCCTCGCCTACCTGGCGGAAGGTCAGCTCGCGCAGGCGCCCCAGCTCCAGCAGCAGCGGTGAATCAGCGCTGCAGGTCGCCAGCAGGATCTGCTTGCCGTCGGCGGTCTGGCCCAGCTGGGTGGCGGCAGCGATGCCGGCGGCGACCTGCGAAGGTGGCACCGGGGACGCCAGCGGCTCGGGGCCTGCTACAGCAGCTGCATCGCCCGCCGCCCCATTACGGCCCAGCGCATACAGCGTGCGGCGCACCGCCAGCAGCTGTGCGCCCGGGTCGCCGCCCTTGCCCAGCTGCATCGGCTCACCGATGCGCAGCCGCAGCGGACGGCCACGACGGGTGAACATCTCGCGCGCCAGCAACGCGGTGCCCGCCGGCTTGAACAGGGTCGAGGCGCCGTAGAACAGCGCCGAGTTGCGCGCCTCCACACGCACCGGCAGTACCGGCGCGCCAGCGGCACGGGCAAAGCGGACGAACCCGCGCTGCCAGCGGCCATCACGGATGCCGCGCAGCGACAGCCGCGAGACCTCGCCGGCCGGGAACACGATCACGCACTGCTCGGCGGCCAGCGCCTCTTCGACGGCATGCAGGCTGCCACGCTGGGCCTTGCCACCGAGGATGCGTACCGGCAGCAGCAGGTCCTGCAGTGGCGCAATTGCCCCCAACAGGTCGTTGGCCACGATCCGCACGTCACGGCGGATGCGGCCGACCGCGTCCAGCAGGGCCAGGGCATCCAGTGCCCCGGAGGGATGGTTGGCGACGATCAGCAGGCGGCCGGTGGCCGGGATCCTGGCCAGCGCGGCCGGGTCCACCTGGTACTGGCCGTCGATGAACTCCAGGCCGGCGGCGACGAAGCCGAAGCCACGCAGGCCTGAGCTGCGCTGCAGGAAGGCTTCGATCTGGTCCAACCGCGACCAGCGACCGACGCTGCGCAGCAACGGCCGCGCCAGTTGGCCCCGGCGGCCATGGAACCAATCGGGGAAGCGTTGCTGGAGACGCTGTTCAAGTTCCTGCATGGCGGATCCACTCATGCCCGGCGGCCGGATTGGCCGACAGCCTGCGCCCGGCAGGCGGCAGCCAGATGGCGGTTTTGGGGCAGAACGATGACGGCTGGCCGGTCCTAGGGCGGGCGAGGTGGCCCGCGCAGTCGGGGCCGGTAGCCGCCCGGTGCGTTGTCACGCTGGTGGAACACTGGGCCTCGAGGCTGAGCCCCAATCCCGGCCGGACGGCCCCTGCCGGGCCTACGCGGGCTTAACCACCGGCAACCGGTACAGGTTCACAATGCACAGGCGGCGCACCCCGTGTATCATTCGCGCCCATCTTTCCATCCGAATCAAGGGATATTACGCCTGATGTCCAGCTATCTCTTCACCTCCGAGTCGGTCTCCGAAGGCCATCCGGACAAGGTTGCCGACCAGATCTCCGATGCGGTGCTGGACGCGATCCTGACCCAGGACCAGCGCGCCCGCGTGGCCTGCGAGACCATGGTCAAGACCGGTGTTGCCATTGTGGCCGGTGAGATCACCACCAGCGCCTGGATCGACCTGGAAGCGCTGACCCGCAAGGTCATCACGGACATCGGCTATGACAGCTCCGACGTCGGCTTCGACGGCGCCACCTGTGGCGTGCTGAACCTGATCGGCAAGCAGTCGCCGCACATCGCCCAGGGCGTGGACCGCAAGAAGCCGGAAGAAATGGGCGCTGGCGACCAGGGCCTGATGTTCGGCTATGCCACCAACGAGACCGACAGCTACATGCCGGCCGCGATCCACCTGTCGCACCGCCTGGTCGAGCAGCAGGCCAAGATCCGCAAGAAGAAGAACTCGCCGCTGTCGTGGCTGCGCCCGGACGCCAAGAGCCAGGTCACCCTGCGCTATGAAAACGGCGTGGTCTCGGCCATCGACGCCGTGGTCCTGTCGACCCAGCACGCCCCGGGCATCAAGCAGAAGGACCTCATCGAGGCTGTCCGCGAAGAGATCATCAAGCCGGTGCTGCCGGCCAAGTGGCTGCACAAGGGCACCAAGTTCCACATCAACCCGACCGGCAAGTTCGAGATCGGCGGCCCGGTGGGCGACTGCGGCCTGACCGGCCGCAAGATCATCGTCGACACCTACGGCGGCTGGGCCCGTCACGGTGGTGGCGCGTTCTCCGGCAAGGACCCGTCCAAGGTCGATCGTTCGGCGGCCTACGCGGCCCGCTACGTGGCCAAGAACGTGGTTGCCGCCGGCCTGGCCGACCGTTGCGAAGTGCAGGTCTCCTACGCCATCGGCGTGGCTGAGCCGACCTCGATCTCGGTCACCACCTTCGGCACCGGCAAGATCAGCGACGACAAGATCGAGAAGCTGATCCGCAAGCACTTCGACCTGCGCCCGTACGGCATCATCAAGATGCTGGACCTGGTGCACCCGATGTACCAGCAGACTGCGGCCTATGGCCACTTCGGCCGCAAGCCGAAGGAGTTCAGCTACCTCAACGGCGAAGGCGAGACCGTCAACGCCACGGCCTTCTCCTGGGAGAAGACCGACCGCGCCGCCGCCCTGCGCGCCGATGCGAAGCTGAAGTAAGAAACACGAAGGGCCGCGCAAGCGGCCCTTCTGCTTCTGGTAGAGCCGGCCGCTGGCCGGCTTTTTCATGGCCTCCGGAAACAATCGCGTGGTTGCCCGCCAGCGGCCGGCACAACCGGTTGCCGATACAATCGCCCCATGTCGACCGAACTGAAAACCCACCAGCTGTCCATGACCGTGCTGATGTCGCCGGAGATGGCCAATTTCTCCGGCAAGGTCCACGGTGGCGCCATCCTGCGCCTGCTCGACCAGGTCGCCTACGCCTGCGCCAGCCGTTACGCCGGCAGCTACGTGGTCACCCTGTCGGTGGACCAGGTGATGTTCCGCCAGCCCATCGCGGTGGGCGAGCTGGTCACCTTCCTGGCCTCGGTGAATTACACCGGCACCTCGTCGATGGAGATCGGCATCAAGGTGGTGGCCGAGGACATCCTCAAGCGCAGCGTGCGCCATGCCAACAGCTGCTTCTTCACCATGGTGGCCGTGGATGAGGAAGGCCGGCCAACGCCGGTGCCGTCATTGCAGCCGGTCACGTCGGACGAGAAGCGCCGCCAGGCGGCCGCACTGATCCGCCGCCAGCTGCGCCAGGAAATGGAGCAGCGCCATCTGGAACTGCTGGCGTCGAACCCGCCGTCGCCGGAAGAATGAGCGTGAACCCGGTAGTGCCGGCCGCTGGCCGGCAACCTCGCGCGTGCTGCCAGACATCATGAGGTTGCCGGCCAGCGGCCGGCACTACCATTTCGAATTCGCCGGGCCACGCCCGGCGGATGCATTTCACCCGGTGTTCTGCACACCCTGCGAAACACCGTTCACGCAGGCCACCAGCGCGCGCAGCAGGTCTTCATCCTCGCGCCCGCTCTCGCGCCAGCGCTGCAGCAGATCCACCTGCAGCACGCTGATCGGATCGACGTACGGATTGCGCAGGCGGATCGAAAGCGACAGCCGCGCATCGTGGTCGAGCAACGTCTGCTGGCCCATCAGCGCCAGCAACCAGTGCCGGGTCAGTTCCAGTTCGCGCTGTACCTGCGGGAAGAAGCGCCCGTGCAGGTCGCCCGACAACAGCGAGAACTGCTCGGCAATGGTGATATCCCCCTTGGACAGCACCATCGCGATGTCGTCCAGGAAGGTACGGAAGAACGGCCAGTCACGTGCCATCTCGCGCAGGGTCTGCTCGTGACCAGCATCGACCGCCGCCTGCAGGCCGCTGCCCACGCCGTACCAGCCGGGAATGACGGCACGCGCCTGGCTCCAGGCGAACACCCACGGAATCGCGCGCAGGTTGCCCAACGCCGCGTCCTGGCCGAGCCGGCGCGACGGACGCGAACCCAGCGTCATCCGCTCGATCACGTCGATCGGCGTGGCCGTGCGGAAGTAGTCCATGAAGCCAGACTGGCCGACGAAGGCGCGGTACACCTCGCTGCTGGAGCCAGCGACCACATCCATCACCGGTCGCCACTCATCCTCGCGGGGTTCGGCAGCCCGCGGGCGGAGGCTGGCGCGCAACACCGCACCCGTAGCCTGTTCCAGCGAGCGCAGCGCCAGCGCACGGATGCCGTATTTGCGATGGATCACCTCGCCCTGCTCGGTCACCCGCAGGCGGCCATCGATGCTGCCGCGCGGCGACGCATCCACCGCGTGCGTGGTCTTGCCACCACCACGGCTGATCGAACCACCACGGCCATGGAAGAAGGTCAGGCGGATGCCGGCCTCGGCCGCCACCTCCAGCAGTTCCACCTGCGCGCGTTGCAGGCCCCAGCGCGAAGCAGCGATGCCGCCGTCCTTGCTGCTGTCCGAATAGCCCAGCATCACCATCTGCACGTCATCGCGTGCATGCAGGTGTGCGCGGTACACCGGATCGGCCAGCAGGTCGCGCAGGGTCGCGGTGCCACGCTTGAGGTCGTCCACCGTCTCGAACAGCGGCGCAATATCCAGCGGCACCGAACCGCCCTCTTCCACCAGGCCGCCACGGCGTGCCAGCGCCAGCACGGCCAGCACGTCACTGCGGTCGTGTGCCATCGAGATGATGTAGCTGCCCAGCGCATCGCCACCATGGCGCACACGCGCATCGGCCAACGCCGCAAATACCGCATCCAGACGCTGGTTGCCTTCGTCGTCGCCCTTCGGCAACGGCGCGTCACCACTGGCATGCGGCGCCAGCAGACGCGCGCGGCCCAATGCGTCCAGACCGTCCCACGCCGCGTCGCCGCCCAGCACGGTGGCCAGCGCGCGCGCGTGCACGCTCGATTCCTGGCGCACGTCCAACCGCGCCAGATGGAAACCGAACGTCTTCACCCGCCACAGCAGGCGCTGCACGGCGAAGCCACCGGCATGTTCGCCGCGGTTGGCGCGCAGGCTGTCGAGGATCAACTGCAGGTCGTCGATCAGTTCATCGGGGCCGGCGTAGGCGCCTTCGCCGTCATCCAGCGTGGCCTGCAGGCGTGCACGCATGCGGTCATTGTGCAGGCGGTACGGCATGTCGGCATGACGCGGTCGCGACTGCACCTTGGGCAGCAACTGCTGGTAGTGCGCCACCCGTGCCTGCAGCGCATCGCTCACACCCACCCGCTCGGTGGACTGGCTGAGCAGGCTGGCCAGCTGCAGCAGTTCCTTCTGGTAGCGCGCGAGCACCGCCTGCCGCTGCGCATCCAGCGTATTGCGGATGGTATGGGCATCCACGTTCGGATTGCCGTCCATGTCGCCGCCCACCCAGGTACCGAAACGCAGCAGGCGTGGCAGCGGCAGTTCTTCGCCGTAGGTATCGCGCAGCGCCTGCTGCAGCGATTCGTACAGCACCGGAATCACCCGGTACAGCACCTGCACCAGATAGAAGCCGACATGCTCGCGTTCGTCATCGACGGTGGGCCGCACGGGCGAGGAATCCGTGGTCTGCCACGAAGCGGTCAATGCCATGCGGAAGCGCGCGGCATCGGCGGCGGCTTCACCCGGTGTGCGCTGGCCGTCGAGGTTGTCGACCAGGCTGGCCACCATCAACTGCTCTTTTTCCAGCAGCGCGCGGCGTACCGCTTCGGTCGGGTGTGCGGTGAACACCGGTTCAATGTCGATGCGTGGCAGCCACTGCGCCAGTTCGTCCAGGCCCACACCCTGCGCCTTCAGGTGCTGCAGTGCATCCTGCAGGCCATCGGGCTGCGCCCCTGCGGTACCGGCGCGCTGGTAGTCACGGCGACGGCGGATGCGATGCACGCGCTCGGCGATGTTGACCACCTGAAAGTAGGTGCTGAAGGCCCGCACCATGGTTTCTGCCTGCTGCGGCGTGCGTCCGGCCAGGCCATCGGCCAGCTCCGACAATGGAGCTTGATTCTCACGGCGGGCGATGGCGCGGGTGCGCACGTCCTCGACATCGTCGAGGAAGGCGGCGGATACCTGCTCGACCAGCAGGTCACCAACCAGCGCGCCGAGCCGGCGCACGTCGTCGCGAAGCGGAAGATCGGGGGAAGCAAACTCGATGCTGCTGCGGTACTCGTTCATCGGCGACGCACAGGCCTCGGTCAACGGATCCAGGCCCCAAGCCTAAACCAGAACGGGCCTCGTGCTGCGATGCAAAAATGGTTTCATCTGGTAGTGCCGGCCGCTGGCCGGCAACCTCAGGTCGCGTGAGTCCATGAGGTTGCCGGCCAGCGGCCGGCACTACCGGGTCACGTCAGCGCTTCTTCTTCGCCTTGTCCTGCTCGGCCGGGCCGATGGTCTGTTCCAGCCAGCGCTCGCTTTCGGCCAGCATGGTCATGATCGACTCGCGTGCACGGTAGGCATGCGATTCGTTCGGCAGCATCACCAGACGCGCGGTACCACCCAGGCCTTTCACCGCCGCGAACATGCGCTCGCTCTGCATCGGGAACGTGCCGGAGTTGTTGTCGTCCACGCCGTGGATGAAGAGGATCGGATCCTTGATCCTGTCGGCGTAGTTGAACGGCGCCATCTTCTGGTAGACGTCCTGCGCCTGCCAGTAGTTGCGCTCCTCGGCCTGGAAGCCGAACGGGGTGAGCGTGCGGTTGTAGGCACCGCTGCGGGCGATGCCGGCCTTGAACAGGCGCGTGTGCGCCAGCAGGTTGGCGGTCATGAACGCACCGTAGGAATGGCCACCAATGGCGATGTGATCGCGATCGGTCACGCCACGGCGCACCACTTCATCCACGGCTGCCTGCGCGTTGGCCACCAGCTGTTCGATGTAGGTGTCGTTCGGCTCCTTGTCGCCTTCGCCGATGATCGGCATCGACGGGCTGGCCAGCACCACATACCCCTTGGCCAGGAACGCCTGCGGGCCCCAGTAGCTGACCGCATTGAAGCGGTACGGCGAATCGGTCACCTGGCTGGCCGCAGCCGCACTCTTGAACTCGCCCGGGTAGGCCCACATCAGCAGCGGCCGCGGGCCGTCGCGCTTGGGGTCGTAGCCCGGCGGCAGCAGCAGGGTCGCGGTCAGGTCGACGCCATCCTTGCGCTTGTAGCGGATCTGCTCCTTCTGCACGCCCTTCAACTGCGGCAGCGGATGCGCGAAGTGGGTCAGCGCACGCGGTGCAGCACCGGCATCGGCCAGCGACTGCACGTAGAAGTTGGCCGGCTCATCCGGGCTCTCGCGGCTCAGCAGCAGCGAGCTGGCCTGGTTGTCCAGCAACGCCACCGGCAGCGCATAGCTCGGCGCCTGCGAGTGGAACAGGCGGGTGGCCTTGCCCGTGGCGACGTCGAAGCGGTCCACGAACGGACGATCGCCTTCCGGCGATGCACCGGCACCGGCCAGATACAGGCTGCTGCCATCGGCGCTGGTCTGCAGCAGCGAGCGGCCGCGGTCGTCGCTGGACAACAGCGGCCGGCCCGGATCGGAATAGCGGTCCTGCCCGTCGCGATCCCACAGCAGGCGCGGCTCGGCGCCGGCATTGTCCGGGGCGATCAGCCAGGTCCTGGTCTTGCGCGTCTTCCACCACGACTCGGTCAGCAGGGCCAGGTCGCCACGGCCCCAGTTGATGCCCACCAGACGGCTGCCGAGCTGGGCCAACGTGACCGGCGGCTTGTCGAACGGCGCAGCCTGCATCAGCACCGCATCGCGCACCTTGGCCTCCCTGTTCGGGTCGCCGCCGTCCTGGGCTTCGGCCCAGACCAGCGTGGCATCGGCATCACCACGCCAGCTGATATCGCGCACGCCGGTCACTTCAGCGTCGTTGCCGGTCGGCAAACCTTCCACCAGCGGACGCACGGCCACGGTGTGCACCAGCTTGCCGCTGGCACGGTCGATCACTTCAATGCGACGCGGGAAACTGCTCACCGGCACCACGTAGGAATACGGGCGCTGCACCGGCTGGCGCAGCACGAAGCGGCCATCCGGCGACACCGCGAAGCCCATGAAGATGCCGGCCGCGCCGATCGCGCGGGTGTTGCCATCCAGGCTGACTTCCATCGGCTGGGTGGTGGCGTAGTAATCGAACTGGCGCGCGTCGGCCTCGTTCTTCAGCAGGTCCTGGTAGGTACGGATCGACACCACGCCGCCGCCCTGGCTGGTCTGCTGCACGGCCGGGCCGGTCGGGATGCCATCGGCGGCCGGGGCCGCACCAAGGTTGGCCGGACGGGTGAACACCACCAGGCCGCGGCTGTCCGGCAGCCACTGGTAGCCACTGCCGATCACCGTGTTCAGGCCGGCGACCAGACGACGGGCGCTGCCGCCGGCCACGTCCACCAGCCACAGCTCATTGGCGCCGCTGGCGGCGTCGACCTGGTTGAAGGCCAGCCACTTCTGGTCCGGCGACCACATCACGCTGGCGATCGACAGCTTGGCCGGCAGGCCGCTGATCTGCCGTTCCTTGCCGTCGGCCACGTTCATCAGCCACAGCTTCTCGCCGAAGCTGAAGCGGCTGTCGGAGAAGGTGCGCGGGTTGATGCGCAGGCCGGCCAGCTTCAGTTCCGGCTGCGCCACCACCTGGATCGACGGCAGCGACGGCATCTGCATCATCGCGGCGACATCGCGGCGTGGCGACAGGTACAGCGAGGGCGCGCGCGGCGCGTCCACCACCGCCTGCAGCGCCGCCGACGGCAGTTCGTAGCCGTTGACGCCCTGGGCCTGTACCTGGGCGGGCTGCGGGGACGCGGCCCAGGCCAGCGGGGCCACCGCCAGCAGTCCCATCGACAGGACCAGGCCGGTCCAGCGCCGTGTGCGGCGCGCGTGCATGCTCATCGTTCCACCTGTGTGATGCGTGAAAACACCGACCTTAACAGGCCGTGCACGCGATCCCACCTGCCGATGGTTGGGTCATCCGGATGTCATGCCGGGGCCGCGATATAATGGGGGTTCTCCCCTGCCGAGGGGCGCTGCGACCGGATCCCATGAGGCCCGGCCAGGCTCGGTGAGGTGGCTTTGTAACAACGGCGCCCGGCTAGATGCGAGCACCCGCTCGCCCACAACCGGAGCACACGAATGAATGCTGTTGCCAAGACCTTCTCCACCGAAGGTGATTACAAGATCCGCGATATCACGCTGGCCGACTGGGGCCGCAAGGAACTGGACATCGCCGAGCACGAAATGCCGGGCCTGATGTCGATCCGCCGCAAGTACCAGGCCGAGCTGCCGCTGAAGGGCGTGCGCGTGACCGGCTCGCTGCACATGACCATCCAGACCGCCGTGCTGATCGAGACCCTGAAGGACATCGGCGCTGACGTGCGCTGGGCCTCGTGCAACATCTTCTCGACCCAGGACCACGCCGCTGCCGCCATTGCCGCCACCGGCACCCCGGTGTTCGCCTGGAAGGGCGAGACCCTGGAAGAGTACTGGGACTGCACCCTGGACGCGCTGACCTTCACCCTGGCCGACGGCACCCTGACCGGCCCGGAGCTGGTGGTCGACGACGGCGGTGACGTGACCCTGCTGATCCACAAGGGCTACGAGCTGGAAAACGGCAGCGACTGGGTCAACACCGCCTCTGCCTCGCACGAAGAACAGGTCATCAAGAACCTGCTCAAGCGCGTCGCCAAGGAGCGCCCGGGTTACTGGGGCCGCGTGGTCAAGGACTGGAAGGGCGTCTCCGAAGAGACCACCACCGGCGTGCACCGCCTGTACCAGCTGGCCCAGGCCGGCACCCTGCTGATCCCGGCGATCAACGTCAACGACTCGGTCACCAAGAGCAAGTTCGACAACCTGTACGGCTGCCGCGAGTCGCTGGCCGATGGCCTGAAGCGCGCGATGGACGTGATGCTGGCCGGCAAGGTGGCCGTGGTCTGCGGCTACGGCGACGTCGGCAAGGGCTGTGCGGCCTCGCTGCGTGCCTACGGCGCGCGCGTCATCGTCACCGAGATCGACCCGATCTGCGCCCTGCAGGCGGCGATGGAAGGCTATGAAGTCAACACCATCGAATCGACCCTGGGCCGTGCCGACCTGTACGTCACCACCACCGGCAACAAGGACATCATCCGCATCGAGCACCTGAGCGCGATGAAGGACCAGGCCATCGTCTGCAACATCGGCCACTTCGACAACGAGATCCAGGTCGATGCGCTGGTGTCGTTCGCCGGCATCAAGCACATCAACATCAAGCCGCAGGTGGACAAGTACATCTTCCCGAACGGCAACGCGATCTTCCTGCTGGCCGAAGGCCGCCTGGTGAACCTGGGCTGCGCCACCGGCCACCCGAGCTTCGTGATGTCCAACAGCTTCGCCAACCAGACCCTGGCACAGATCGACCTGTGGGCGAACAAGGACAGCTACGAGAAGAAGGTCTACCTGCTGCCGAAGAAGCTGGACGAAGAAGTGGCCCGCCTGCACCTGGAAAAGATCGGCGTGAAGCTGACCACCCTGAGCCAGGAACAGGCCGACTACATCGGCGTGCCGGTGGAAGGCCCGTTCAAGCCGGACCACTACCGCTACTGATGCCTGCGCGGTGCCGGCCAGCGACCGGCACTACCGGTGCATGCAACACACGGAACGGGCGCCTTCGGGCGCCCGTTCTGCGTCTGCCTGCAGCCGTACACCACGTATCCACGCATGGCGTGGATCTACTTATCGTCCGGCCCCAGTAGATCCGCGCCATGCGTGGATATCCCCCAGCCAACCCACAGTAGATCCACGCCATGCGTGGATGTTCCCCACCGGAGCGGGAACAATAGCCTCGGTCAAGGCAACACCCCTGCCCCGCGCTAGGATGCCCCCATGACTCCGGCCATCAACCTGCTCAAGCGCGAGAAGATCGCCCACACCGTGCGCAGCTACGTGCACGACGCGCACGCCGAATCCTATGGCGGCGAAGCCGTCGACAAGCTCGGCCTCGACCCGGCCCAGGTGTTCAAGACCCTGCTGGCCAGCACCGAGACCCACGAACTGCTGGTAGCGATCGTGCCGGTGGCCGGCCAGCTGGACCTGAAGGCCCTGGCCGAAGCGGCCGGCTGCAAGAAGTGCGAGATGGCCGCTGCTGACGCTGCACAGCGCGCGACCGGTTACCTGGTCGGTGGCATCAGCCCACTCGGGCAGAAGAAGCGCCTGCGCACCTTCCTGGACGCCAGCGCGCAGGCATTGTCCGCACTGCATGTCAGCGCCGGGCGCCGCGGCCTCGAGGTGGAACTGGCGCCGACCGACCTGCTGCGATTGACGGCCGGCCACTACGCCGCCATCGGCAAGTCACGCTGATGCGCTGGCCGTGGTCTGCAGCACCGATACCCCGGCTCGACGATGCACAGGCCGATGTGCTGCTGCAGGACCTGTTGTCGCGCGATGCAACGCGCATCACCGATGCCGCGCGTACGGTCGCTCGGCTGTTCAGCGCCTCATCGTTGGACGCGCTGGTCGCGCATGTGGATACGATCGAACGCAGCTGCCAAGGCATCGCCCTTGGCGGCATGCTGATCAGCAACCAGGCGCACCTCAAGGCGGCCCTGCAACGGCTGCGCTACTGGCAGGCACGCGAAGGCTGCCTGTGCGCGCTCTACCCATCCTATGTGTTCTTCAGCCCCGAGCCGCTGCTGGAACAAGGTCACGTGCAGCTGCGTGCACGGGGCGAAGCGGAGGACGGCTGGGGCGAATGCTACCGATTGACGTGCACCTGCTGCGCGCAGCAATGGAGCGCGACCGAGCGCGAATACCACTACACCTGGTGGGAGTGGAAGCCCGAGCCCGCCCTGCAGACGCCTTAGTTGAGCTTGAACGTGACCGTGCCGCGTATCAGGCTCATGCTTGGTGCCTTGCCTGCCGCTTCACGCTCGTAGCGCCAGTCACGCGCGTGCTTGAGCGCCGCCGCATCGAGCAGCGGGTAGCCGCTGGATCGGGACAGGATGATCGCCTGGGTCTTGCCCTGCGCATCCAGCAGCAGCATCAGCTCGACACCTCCCTGCTGGGCCTCGCGCATGGCGGCCGCAGGATACGTCGGGACCGACGAAAGTCGCCGCTGGTGCCAGCCTCCTTCCCGGGCAATCAAGGGCGTGCTGGAAGAGAGTGGGCAACGCGCAGGCATCTGCAGGTCGAAGCCTGCAGCCCCTTGCGAAGGCCGGGTGGTGGCTGGCGCACTACAGGCGATCGCCGACACGCTCTGCAGCAACGACTGCTGACGCGAAAGCGCTGCAGCGTCATCCGCTTCCACATGGAACGTGCAGCGCCCCGACGTTGCCTGCGCCTGCAGTGAACCCACGCCGGCATCGCGGATCGGCGTCACGTCGGACAAAGCACCACAGGCAGCGCCTGCATCGTATTTTGCTGCAGAGCCCTCACACGCGGCCAGCAGGCCTGCGGCGACCCATGCGAACGGCATCCAACTGCGAACATCCATCCCTGTGCTCCCTGCGTTGATCCACCGCCATGGTAGCGCCCCGCTGCAATCTTCCCTGTTCACATACCGACTGTCCGGCCGCAGCGTGGGCTCACGGCCGCCAGTTGGCGTTGTTCTCCCAGAACGCGACGGAGCGCTGGTAAGCCTCGCGATCCAGCGGCACACCGGAACCGCCCTCCTCCACGCCCAGTGCATTGCGCATCATGGTGATCGGTGCCATCGGCACTTCCTCGGGCTCGGCGGTGTAAATGCAGCCGACGATGCCCCAGTCAGCCTCGATCGGTGAACCTTCCTTCGCCAGCTGCCCGGCGCTGTACAGGATCACCACCAGGTAGTTCGCACGCGGTGACTCCACGCCTTCGAACCAGCGCACCAGTACTGGCAGTTCCTCTCGGTTGCGCGCCTCGTAGCCGCTGCGCAGCTGGTGGCGGTTGGCCTCGGTGACCGGCACCGTCAGGCAGCGCGTGCTGGTCCAGTTCTCGTAGACGAACAACTTGCAGAACGGGGCGTAGCCGTCGAGTACCTTCAGCGGCGCGTGCGCATTGAGGTGTGCCTCGAACTGCTCGGCAGTGCAATCCTGGATGGTGTTGCCGCGCGGCACGCGCGGGAACAGGCGGGGACGGGCGAAATCGGTGAGGACGATGGACATGGCGTGGCGTGGTCAGGGAATCCGCTGCACAGGGTAACCGCCCCGGCGCCAGGGAGGACGGCATGCCGATGGTCACTGGCATCCCCCGCCCTCTTGCCGCACCCTGCGCGCGACCCACCACAAGGATCGTCGGCTCATGGAAGCAGCACGTGCGTTGCCCCACCCCGTCCGCCGCCGATGGCTGAAGGTGCTGGCCGTCGTCCTGCTGGCACCGCCATTGCTGTTCATCGCCGCCCTGCTCTGGCCGCTGCGTGCACCGCCGCTGCCCGAGGCCGGCGACAACCGGATGATCATCAACGCGCGGGTGGTGGACGTCATGCGCGGCCAAGCCAGTGAACCCACCACGGTCACCATCCGCAACGGCACGATCACCGCCGTCGGCGAAGGCATTGCCGATGCAGCGTTGCCGGTCTTCGACGCCGGCGGCCGCTGGCTGCTGCCCGGCTTCTGGGACATGCACACCCACGCCCTGCAGCTGTCGCCGCAGCTGCAGTTCCCGCTGATGCTGGCCAATGGCATCACCGGCACCCGCGACATGATGGACTGCCCGCAGGCTACCGATCCGCTGATCGCCTGCGTGGCCGACAAGCGCCGCTGGACCGCACAGGCCGTTGCCGGCCAGCAGGTCGCACCGCGCTTCGTGCAGATCGCCAGCTTCTATTTCGAAGATCCAGCGTTGGCGCCGGACACCGCGGCACAGCGTGCGCGCACGTACAGCGCGCGCGGTGTCGACGCGTTGAAGGTCTACAACCGGTTGCGTGCGGATACCTACCAGCGGCTGGCCAGCGAAGCGCGGCACCTGCATCGCCCTCTGGTCGGCCACCTGCCCAGGGCGGTTCCGCTGGAGGACGCGCTTCAGGCAGGCCAGCGCAGTTTCGAGCATGCGCACCTGTTCGTGCGTCATTGCTTCGACAACGCCGCCGCGTGGCGCGGCGGTACGCTGGATGGCGAAGATCCGACCGCACTGGCCGAACGCATGGTCGGTGGCTACCAGCCTTCCGTGTGCAATGAGGCGTTCGGCTTGATGCAGGCCAGCGGCGCCGCGTTCGTACCCACCCATGTCACCCGCGAAGAGGATGCGCGTGCGCGCGACCCCGCCTTCATCAACGATCCACGTCTGGCCTATCTCGATCCACTTTCGCGCTGGGCATGGCGCGATGATCTGACGGCCACCACCGAACGCTATCCTGGCCTGCGCGGCGAAGACGCGTTGAAGGCGTACTTCGAGCATGGACTGGCCCTCACCGGTGCCGCGCACCGTGCCGGCGTCAGCGTGCTGGTCGGCACCGATACCGGGCTGGGTGGCTTCCGCTATCACGAGGAACTGCAGTGGCTGCGGCAGGCAGGCCTGAGCCAGGCCGACGTGCTGCGCGCGGCAACGCTGCACGCGGCGCGTCATCTGGAGCTGCAGGCATCGCATGGCAGTGTCGAGGTCGGCAAAGCCGCCGACCTGGTATTGCTCGACGGCAACCCGCTGCAGGACACCGCCAACACCCGTCGTGTGCACGCGGTGCTGCTGGCCGGGCACCTCTACGACCGCTCGCGGCTGGATGCACTGCTCGCCTACACCCGCGCGCAGGCACGTTCACCGGCGGTGATGGCGCGCCTGCTGTGGGGCTTCATCACCAGCCCGGTCAGTGCCGAGCTGTAGCGGCAGCTACAACGCCATCCGTTCACGCAGCTCCCGCGCCTGCCGCCGCGACACTTCCACCTCGCTGCCATCATCCAGCGCCAGGTCATAGCCGTCGCCGATGCTGGGCGACACCCCACGGATACGGCGCAGGTTGACCAGCGTGTTGCGGTTGGCACGGAAGAACAGATCCGGCGGCAGACGTGCTTCCAGCGCACTCAGGCTGCGGGTCAGCAACGCGTTCTGGTCGCGGAACCACAGCCGCGTGCAGTTGCCATCCACCACCAGCCGGCGGATCTCCGAGACCGCGACGAACCAGCAGCGTTCGCCCTCGCGCACGAACACCTGGTCCTGCGCGCCCAGCGTGCTGCGCGGCTCCGGCGTTTCGCCCGCCACCACCTCGCGCTGGCGCGCCCGCTGCAACGCTTCCAGCAAGCGCGGTGCCTCGACCGGCTTCACCAGATAGTCCAGCGCATTGGCCTGGAACGCGCGCACCGCGTAGGTGTCGTAGGCAGTAACGAAGATCACCGCCGGCACCGCCTCCATCCCGTCCAGCACATCGAAGCCACTGCCGGACGGCATCTGCACATCCAGCAGCACCAGGTCCGGCGCCAGTGTGGCGATCGCCTCGCGCGCAGCAGGAACGTCGTCGGCCTCGCCCACGCACTGCACCCAGGGCAGCGCCGACAACAGCGTGCGCAGCTCCTGCCGCGCCAGCCGCGCATCATCAACGATCAACACGCGCAGCACGCCATTCATTGCGGAATCTCCAGCAGGGCCCGCATGCGGTCGCCGACCGGCTGCAGGATGAAACGACCTTGCGTACCGAGCTGCGCACGCAGGTAGGCCAGGCCGACACCATGCCCAGGGGTGGGCTCGTTGGCGCTGCCCAGCGGATTGTCCACCTGCAGGCGCAGCACGTCATTGTCCAGCGTGGCACGGATCTGCACCTCGCCGCCGCCGGGGCGGCTGGCGATGCCGTGCTTGATCGCGTTTTCCACCAGCAGCTGTAGTGCCATCGCCGGCAACTGCGCCTGCATGGCATCGGCATCGATCTGCTGCCGCACCTGCAGGCGCTGCTCGAAGTGGATGGCCTCGATGGCCAGATAGTCGTCGACCACCGCCAGTTCCTCGGCCAGCGTGACCTGCTCGCTGCGGTTGTGCGCCAGCGCCTGGCGCAGCGTGCGCGACAGGCGGGTGACCATGTCGCGCGCACGCTCAGGATCTTCCAGGATCAGCGCACGCAGGTTGTTCAGCGCATTGAACATGAAGTGCGGGTTGAGCCGCGCACGCAGCGCATCGCGTTCCAGCGCACTGCGCTCGGCTTCGGCGCGCAGGCGGGCCAGTTCCGCCCCGCGTATCCGGCGCAGGCTGTGCAGGCTTGCCCAAAGCGCTACCCACAGGGCCAGCATCACCGCAGTGGTGTACCAGTAGAGCAGCAGCGCCTTGGGGCTGAAGTCGGCCGTCTGCCGCCCCAGGCTCACCCAGTTCCAGGCCAGCGCCGAGTGCAGCGCGATGTTCACCAGCAGCTGCGCCACTGCCGCGCCCAATGCCACCGACAGCGCCAGCCGCAGCAACAGCCCGGCCGTTCCGCGCGCCCACCAGTCTGCACGCAGCGCCAGCGCGCGGATGGCACCGCTGCATCCGAACAGGGCCAACGCCAGGCCCAGCGTGATCAACACGCCTGCGCTTCCGGCATCGCTGAAATAGGCTTGGCGCAGGCCGATTCCGGCAACGCCATAGAGCGCCCATACCAGCGCATTGAGCAGCCAGAAGCGTACCGTCGAGGAGGAATCCGGCATGTCCATTCCGAGGCGTGTTGAAACTCAGTGGTGGCGGTCGAGGAAGGCCTGCACCTGTTCCTGCAACCAGCGCGGATCATCCCACATCAGGAAGTGGAAACCCTGCGCGCTCATCGCGATCTGTACGCCCTGCAGTTTCGCGTACTGGGCCTGGAACACCGCCCGGGTGCCGGCCTCGGTGCCGCCCATCGGCTGGTAGCCGGCCCAGCTGCCCAGCACCAGCGTCGGTGCGGTGATCGAGGCAATGCTGTCACGCAGGTCAGTGGTCATCACCGCATGCATGGCATCGGCCGTGGTCTGGCGGTCGCTGTCTTCGCCCCAGCGGCCCAGTTCGGCCTGGCGCTGAGTATCGCGGGTCATCCCCGGCAGGCCCGCCTTCAACTGCGCCTGCCATTGCGCGGCGTCGGCGGCCAGCATGCCCTTGCGCAGTTGGTCGGCCACCGGCCGCACGCTGTCAGCGGTGGCCTTCGGGTCACGCGCGGCCGGCAGGAATGGCAGGGCGTCAACCACCACCAGCGCGCTGACCGCCTTCGGCTCGGCCTGCGCCATCTGCAGGCCCAGCAGGCCACCGAGGCTGTGGCCAACCACCACCACCGGCCCCAGATGCTGGTCATGCAGGTAGGCCAGCAGCTGCCCGCGCATCGCCGGCAGGAACTCGACCGGGCGCGGATCGGCCGCGAGCGCACCGGCAAAGCCGGGCAGCTGCACCAGATGGCACTGCACATCCTTCAGGGCCAGGCAGGTCTCGCGCCACACCTCGGCGCTGCTGTTGAGGCCGGGAATCATCAGCAGCGGGCGGCCCTTGCCGACCACCTCGACCTGCACCTTGCCCGCCGCCGGGGCGCTGGCGGCGTGCGCCGAGCCGGAGCCGAGCACGGCCATCGCCATACCGATCATCGCCAGCCGGGCCAGGGCCTTCATTGCATACCAGAGTGCCAGGAAGATCTTCATCGTCTGCTCCTTCGTCAGGTGGGTGGTGCCGGGATGGGCTCAGCGTGCCGCCGGCCATGGCACCCGGGGGGCGATTTCGGAGCAGCGGCCGATCGCCGGGGCGAACGGTCGCAGGCGGCTGACGATATACGCCCGCAGAAATTCACAACATCCATCTTGATGAAGCGATATACTAATCCGCACCCGCGCTGCCGCCCGTGCCATGACCGCCATCAGCTTCGAGTTCTATCCGCCCAAGACCGACGAACAGCGCAGCCAGCTGGACCGCGCCGCGGCCAGGCTGAAGGACTACGGTCCCGAGTACGTGTCGTGTACCTTCGGCGCCGGTGGCTCGACCCTGAGCTATACCTCCGAGACCGTGCGCCATCTCAACCAGCACCATGGCTTCGATGCCGCACCGCATCTGTCCTGCGTCGGCGGCACCCGTCAGGAAATCCGCGAGCTGCTCAAGCTGTATCGCGCCATCGGCTGCCGCCGCCTGGTCGCGCTGCGCGGCGATCTGCCGTCGGGCATGGGTTTCCCCGGTGACATGCGCTATGCCGCCGAACTGATCGACTTCATCCGCGCCGAGCACGGCGATGCGTTCCATATCGAAGTGGGCGCGTACCCCGAAACGCACCCGCAGGCTTCCGACGCACTGGCCGACCTGAAGCATTTCAAGGCCAAGATCGACGCCGGTGCCGATGCGGCGATCACCCAGTACTTCTTCAACCCTGATGCCTACTTCCATTTCGTCGACGAAGTGCGGCGGCTGGGCGTGCAGGTACCCATCACGCCCGGCATCATGCCGATCGCCAACTTCAGCCAGCTGCGCCGCTTCTCCGAACAGTGCGGTGCGGAGATCCCGCGCTGGATCAGCCGCAAGATGCAGGCCTATGGCGATGATGCAGAGTCGGTGCGTGCATTCGGCACTGAAGTGGTGGCCAAGCTGTGCCAGCGCCTGATCGAAGGCGGCGCACCCGGCCTGCACTTCTACACCTTGAACCTGGCCAAGCCGACTACTTCGGTGCTGAAGCTGCTGCAGAGCTGACAGCACGGCGCGCAAGCGTGATCGGCGCTACCCTGCGAGGATGATCCGGCTTTCCTTCCTGCTGTTGCTGCTGCTGCCGTGCGTTCTGTCGAGCGCCGCCCACGCACAGTCCACGCGCCTGAACCGCTGCACCGATGCCCAGGGCCAAAGCGTCTACACCGACCGGCCCTGCGACAGCCTGGGCGCGCGGTCGCGGTTGCCACCGCCTGCGCCCGCCGGCAATACCCTGCAGAGCGACACCCTGGGGGCACGCTGCCCGCGGCGGCTGAGTGAACTGGTGGACGCGCTGCGCGTCGGCATCGTCAGCAACGATGTGAATCGGCTGTCCTCACTGTATCTGTGGGGCGCGGTTTCCGATGCGGGCGCGCAGCGCATCCTCGGCCAGCTGGAATCCTTGGCGCGGCGGCCCCTGGTGGACGTGGTGCCGGTGTATGCGTCACAGGCGCTGCCGCAATCGCAGGATGAGGATCAGAGCCCTGCCGCGTTGGGATCCGACCCTGTGGCCTCTGTGGCGCGGCATCCCATCGGCCTGCGCCTGGAGCAGACCCTGCCCGGCAGCGCGTCGCGCGCTTCGACGGTGCTGGGGTTGCGACGGCAATACGGGTGTTTCTGGATCACGCTGTGATCGCGAGCATCCATCCACGCATGGCGTGGATCTACTGCCTCCATCCCACACGGTAGCGCCGGGCCATGCCCGGCGAGCGAAGCAGCTTTACTCCGGCCACAGCGCGCGGATGGCGGCGATGCCCTGCCCACCATGGCGACGCGCTTCGGCGATGTGACCGCGGCCCATGCCGCCCAGGGCGTAGATTGGCAGTGACACCTGCGCGCGCAGCTCGGCGAACGCGTTCCAGCCCAGCGGCACGGCATCGGGATGACTGGCCGTGGCCTGCACCGGGCCCAGCACGGCGAAGTCGCAGCCCAACCGCTGTGCGGCCTGCAGCTGCTGCAGGTCATGGCAGGACGCGGCCACCAGCTGGCCTTCGGGCAGTGGACGCTGCAACAGCTCCAGCAGCTGCTCGCTGCCCAGGTGCACCCCAACGCCCAGTACGCGCGCGCGTTCGATATCGCGGTTGAGCAGCCACTGCACCCCGCTGCGACGATGCGCGCGCACGGCCTGTTCGACCATCGCCTGGCGCTGCGGATGCGCCGTCGGCAACCGCAGCTGGATGCGCTGCTGGCCCGCGTCCACCGCGCGCTGCAGCTGTTCATGCCAGTGCTGCATGCCGCCCTCATCATCGGCCGGCGCCGGGGTGATCAGGTAGCTGTCGGGTTGGCGCAGCGCGGCCACCACCGGCAGATCGGCCGGTGGCATCGAATAGCGACCCAGTTTGTCCGGCGCCACCCAGGTAATGGCCTGGCCCTCGCGGCCACGTGGCGTCCCCTTCCAGCTGCGCACGTGGCGCACTTCCAGGGTCAGGTGCTTGTCCGGGTAGCGCTGCGGCACATCCATCAGCCATTCGCCGACATGGGCTTCGATGCCCAGTTCCTCGCGCAGCTCGCGAACCAACGCCTGTTCGGAGGTCTCGCCGGATTCGCGCTTGCCGCCGGGGAACTCCCACAGGCCGGCCATGTCGCGGTTCTCGGTACGACGGTTGAGCAGCACGCGGCCACGGGCGTCGGTGATGACGGCGGCCACGACGTGGATCGATCGGGTGGGGGGAGCCATGGGGGAAGCATGCCCAGAACAGGGCGGCCCGCGCAATCTCGGATCGGGCCGGATCAGCCCCGCGAAACAGCCGCCATGAAAAAAGAGCCCCGCTTTCGCGGGGCTCTTCGGGGTCAGCTCAGCTGGCCGTGGCAGTGCTTGTACTTCTTGCCACTGCCGCACGGGCATGGATCGTTGCGGCCGATCTTCGGCTCATCGCGCTGCGCCTGTGCAATGCCCTGCTGGGCAGCCTGCACCTGCGCGGCTTCCTCGTCGGCGCTGTAGCCGCCCACGTCCTGGTGCTGGAACTGCGACTGGCTCAGGCGCGCTTCGGCCTGCTGGCGTTCGGCTGCTTCCAGCGCCTGCACTTCCTCGTCGCTGCGGATGCGCACGCGCGACAGCAGGGTCACCACTTCGCGCTTGACGTTCTCCAGCATGTCCGAGAACAGCTCGAAGGCTTCCTTCTTGTACTCCTGCTTCGGCTGCTTCTGCGCGTAACCACGCAGGTAGATGCCCTGGCGCAGGTAGTCCATGCGCGCCAGGTGCTCCTTCCAGCTCTGGTCCAGCACGGTCAGCATCACGTGCTTCTCCAGCGCGCGCATGGTTTCCTCACCGACACCGGCTTCCTTCTCGGCAAAGTGCTGGTTGACGCGCTCCTGCACCTTGGCAGCGATGGCTTCGGCGTCCAGCTCTTCGTGCGACTTGACCAGGTCGGTCAGCGACATCTGCAGGCCGAAGTCCGACTCCAGGGTCGCTTCCAGGCCACGCAGGTCCCACTGCTCGTCGATCGAGTTCGGCGGCACGAAGCGGGCCACCACGTCGAAGATCACGTCGTCGCGGATGCCGTCGACGTTGTCCTTCACCGACTCGGCGTCCAGCAGTTCATCGCGCTGTGCGTAGATCACCTTGCGCTGGTCGTTGTTAACGTCGTCGAAGTCCAGCAGATTCTTGCGGATGTCGAAGTTGTGGGCCTCGACCTTGCGCTGCGCCTTCTCGATCTGGCGGCTGACCAGGCGGTCTTCGATGACGTCGTCTTCCTTCATGCCCATCATGCGCATGGCCTTCTGCACCCAGTCGGAGGCGAAGATGCGCATCAGGTTGTCTTCCAGCGACAGGTAGAAGCGGGACGAACCCGGGTCACCCTGGCGGCCGGAACGGCCACGCAGCTGGTTGTCGATACGACGCGATTCATGGCGCTCGGTACCGACGATGTGCAGGCCGCCGGCAGCCTTGACGGCCTCGTGGCGCTTCTGCCAATCGGCCTTGACCGCGGCCTTCTGTTCGTCGGTCGCGCCTTCGCCCAGCTCGTGGATTTCCGCTTCCAGCGAACCGCCCAGCACGATGTCGGTACCACGACCGGCCATGTTGGTGGCGATGGTGACCGCGGCCGGACGACCGGCATTGGCGACGATGGTCGCTTCGCGGTCATGCTGCTTGGCGTTGAGCACTTCGTGCTTCACGCCGGCCTTGCGCAGGTGCTCGGACAGCATTTCCGAGGTTTCGATCGAGGTGGTACCCACCAGCACCGGCTGGCCACGCTTGGCGCACTCTTCGATGTCGGCCAGCACCGCATTGAACTTGCCCTTGCGGTTCAGGAACACCTGGTCCGGGCTGTCCTTGCGGATGGTCGGGCGGTTGGTCGGGATCACCACCACTTCCAGGCCGTAGATGCTCTGGAATTCGAAGGCTTCGGTATCGGCCGTACCGGTCATGCCGGACAGCTTCTTGTACATGCGGAACAGGTTCTGGAAGGTGATGCTCGCCAGCGTCTGGTTCTCGCGCTGGACCGGCACGCCTTCCTTCGCTTCCACCGCCTGGTGCAGGCCATCGGACCAGCGGCGACCGGACAGGGTGCGGCCGGTGAACTCATCGACGATGACCACTTCGCCATCGCGCACGATGTAGTCCACGTCACGCTGGTAGATCGCGTGCGCGCGCAGTGCGGCGTTGAGGTGGTGGACCACGGTCAGGTTCTGCGGCGCGTACAGGCCTTCGGTCTCGCCGTCGAGGATGCCGGCCTCGACCAGCAGCTGCTCGGCGTGCTCCATGCCCGCTTCGGACAGGTGCACCTGCTTGCCCTTCTCATCGACCCAGAAGTCGCCTTCGCCGTCTTCCGCTTCCTGCTTGACCAGGTTCGGCACGACGCGGTTGACGCGGATGTACAGCTCCGGGGAATCGTCGGCCGGGCCGGAGATGATCAGCGGGGTACGCGCTTCGTCGATCAGGATGGAGTCGACTTCGTCGACGATGGCGTAGTGCAGGCCGCGCTGGTAGCGGTCGGCCTTGGACAGCGCCATGTTGTCGCGCAGGTAGTCGAAGCCGAATTCGTTGTTGGTGCCGTAGGTGATGTCCGAGGCATAGGCTTCGCGCTTGTCGCTGTGCGGCATGCCCGGGTACACCACGCCCACGCTCAGGCCCAGCCAGTTGTACAGCTTGCCCATCTGCGCGGCGTCGCGGCGCGCCAGGTAGTCGTTCACGGTGACCACGTGCACGCCCTTGCCTTCCAGCGCGTTGAGGTACACCGGCAGGGTCGCCACCAGGGTCTTGCCTTCACCGGTGCGCATTTCTGCGATCTTGCCCAGGTGAAGCACCATGCCGCCGATCAGCTGCACGTCGTAGTGGCGCATGCCCAGCACGCGGCGACCGGCTTCGCGGCAGACCGCGAACGCTTCCGGCAGCACCTTGTCCAGGGCTTCACCGTCGGCGATGCGCTGCTTGAACTCCGGCGTCTTGGCCTGAAGCTGCTCGTCGGAAAGCTTCTCGATCTCCGGCTCCAGCGCATTGATCTTGGCGACGATGCGGTTGAGCTGGCGCAGCTGTCGTTCGTTACGACTGCCAAATACGCGGGTAAGCAGGCTGTTGATCATTGAAGGAACCGGGTTGGATGGACACGACGCCCGGCCTCCCCCTTGGGATCCGTCCGCCGCAAACGAAACAGGGCGCCTGGCGCCCTGTCGATGGCAACACCCATTGTAGCTTGGGACGGCCGCAAGGGGTTTCAACCCTTTGGCGGCAATGGCATCCGAACGTTCCCGGTAGTGCCGGCCGCTGGCCGGGTAGGCGTCAGCGCATGCGCGCTGGCGCTCCCACGCTTCGCTGCGCGAACCGTGGGCCCCGCTTACCTCGCCTCCACACCCCCGCGCCTACGGCGCTGCCCCCGTACTCCGGGGGCGGTAGTGCCGACAGCAGCCGGCACCCCAATGGGGCTTCAGCCGCGGCTGACGCGGCCGACCGGCGTGTTGCCGCCGTCACCGAGGAACTTGCGCGGGTTGACCACGTTGCCGTTCTCCCACACCTCGAAGTGCACGTGGGCGCCGGTCGAACGACCGGTGGAACCGGCCTTGGCCACTTCCTGCCCGGCACGCACCAGGTCGCCGACCTTCACCATCAGGCGCGAATTGTGCGCGTAGCGGGTGACGTAGCCGTTACCGTGGTCGACGTCGACCACGTTGCCGTAGCCGCCCTTCACGCCGGAGAAGCTGACCACGCCTTCGGCCACGGCCATCACCGGGTCACCGACCCTGGCGTGGAAGTCCATGCCCTTGTGGGTGGCGGCACCGCGGCCGAACGGGTCGGCACGGGTGCCGAAACCGGAGGTCACGTAGCTGTTGCGGATCGGCATGCGCGAGGGCACGGCGTTCTGCTGCAGCTGGTGGTCGAACATCAGCGATTCCATCACCGACAACTGGCGGCCTGAAGCAGCGAAGCGCTGCTCCAGCACCTGTAAGTCGGCGTTGACGTCCTTGACCGGGATGTCGCTGGTCGGGCCGCCGGCGTCGCCGTCACCGAGACCGGGGGTCTCGTTGAAGTCGAACTCGCCGTCTTCCAGCTTGCCCATCTGGGTCAGCCGTTCGCCGAGGGCGTTGAGGCGGGTGGCCTGGGCCTGCAGCTCGCCGAGGCGGGCCGCCAGCGCGTTGACCTGGGTCTGCGCATCGCGCTTGACCTTGGCCAGCTCTGCATCCTGGCGCTCGACCTTGGCCTGCAGGCGGGAATCATTCAGCGCGCTGGCGCCAATGCCGCCGGCAAGGCCGATAATGCAGCCTACCCCGAGCACGCTGCCCAGCAGGGCGCGGGGGCGGTCCTCGAAATAGAACCGCAAACGCGCGATCGGCGACGCTTTGGCCTGTCCTTCACGCGTTTTGATTACGATCTTTTTGAATGCCATCAGTGAGTTTTCATGTCTGAGCCGAAATCCAGCGTTCGCCCCGCGTCAGTGCCGAAGCCGGCGCTGGATGCGGTGATGGCGGACAAAAGCGGGAACCCGCTGCGGCGTGCCTTGTGGCTCGACGCGCTGGACCGTCAGTTGCGCCCCCAGTTGCCGCCACCTCTGCGCAGCCGTTGCCGGCTGGCCAATGTGGACGGGGAACACCTCGTTTTTCTCGTCGAGTCCCCGGTCTGGCATGCCAAGTTGCGGCTTGCCGAAGCCCAGTTGCTCGACGCGGCCCGTTCCATCGGGCTGAAGGCCACCAGGGTGACCATCAAGACTGCGTCTCCCACTCCCACGCGCTCCCCAGCGCTCGACAACCGGAATGGACCCCACGCAGTTTCAGCCGCCACGCACAAAGGGCTACGCGACGCCTTGGCTTGCCTGCAGGACGTTCCTTCGAAGCCGAAGAAGCGGTCCTGACGACAACGGAGCATCCGGCTCCGCTCCCCGTCGCGCGTGTCACCACGGCGTGAAACATTTCGGGGGCCGGGTCGCATCCTAGCTGCCATCCGGGGGCCTGTCGTTAGATTGCCGTTAAAAATACGTTAAATTCAGGCTTCCGATCCAACAGGTTCACAAAACCGTGACCTCGAACCGGCCTTGACGCGCGTCAAGCATGCTGAATGCGCCGGACACGCCTGAAACGACAACGCCGCCCTGGAAGGCGGCGCTTTTGTCTTTCAATTCAACGATCTACAGGAATCAGGCGTAGGCCGGAGTGGCATATTCCACCGGGTCCGGGGTGGCCGGCGAGTCGAAGCTGACCCATTCCCAGGCGGTGGCGTCGGCCATCAGCGCCCGCACCAGCTTGTTGTTGAGGGCGTGACCGGACTTGAAGCCTTCGTAGGCACCCAGCACCTGGCCACCGGCCAGATAGAGGTCGCCGATCGCGTCGAGGATCTTGTGGCGCACGAATTCGTCGGCGTAGCGCAGGCCGTCTTCGTTGAGCACGCGGAACTCGTCCAGCACGATGGCGTTGTCCATCGAACCGCCCAGGCCCAGGTTGCGCTCGCGCATGTATTCCAGGTCGCGCATGAAACCGAAGGTGCGCGCGCGGGAGATTTCCTTGGTGTAGGCCAGCGTCGAGAACTCGATTTCCTGGCGCGACTGCTTGGCCGGGATCATCGGGTGATCGAACTGGATGGTGAAGCCCAGCTTGTAGCCCTCGTACGGGCTGAAGCGGGCCACCTTGTCGCCCTCGGTCACTTCCACGGTCTTCAGCACGCGGATGAAGCGCTTGGGCGCGTCCTGTTCCACGATGCCTGCCGACTGCAGCAGGAACACGAACGGGCCGGCCGAACCGTCCATGATCGGCAGCTCGGCCGAGGACAGTTCGACGATGATGTTGTCCACACCCAGGCCGGCCAGCGCCGACATCAGGTGTTCGACGGTCTGGATCTTGGCGTCGTTGCAGGTCAGGCCGGTGCACAGGGTCACTTCGGTGACCAGTTCGGCCTTGGCCGGCACTTCCACCACCGGGTCCAGATCCACGCGACGGAACACGATCCCATGGTTGACCGGTGCCGGGCGCAGGGTCATGTAGACCTTGTCACCGCTGTGCAGGCCAACGCCGGTGGCGCGGATCGTGTTCTTGAGGGTGCGTTGCTGGATCATGGGGGATGGGCCGGAAGTGACACATTAGATTAACACGCGCCCTCCCCTACCCTGGCTGAAACGCCAATGAAGGCTGCCGGCAGGACGCATCGGCACGCCGCGGGGACGCGCGTGAAGCAGGGCAGCCGGACCCATCCTGGCCCGGCGCCCGCGTTTTCAGGACATGGTGGCGCAACCCGGGGAGGACAAGCCCCGGGCGCCCCGCTTAGTCCGCCTGGCGGCGCAGGAACGCCGGGATGTCCAGGTAATCGTTCGGCAGTTCCGCCGCCGCCGGGGCCGAAGCGGCCGGGGCCGAGGGAGCGGAGGCTGCCGCGGTATCGCTGCTGGCGCGACGCAGGCCCAGACCCATGCCGCCCACGGCCTTGGACACGGCGTCACCGCCGTTGTCGAAGTCACCGAATTCCGGCTGGCCGGTGGTGGCATTGCGGACCAGCTTGATCGGCGCACGCTCGCCCGGGCGCTGGGTCTTGCTGGCCGACACGCGGTTCAGGCCGGTAGCGACCACGGTCACGCGCACTTCGTCCTGCATGTCCGGATCCAGCACGGTACCGACCACCACGGTGGCGTCCTCGGAAGCGAAGCCATCGATGGTGCGGCCGATCTCGTCGAACTCGGCCATGGTGAAGTCGGCGCCGGCGGTGATGTTGACCAGGATGCCGTTGGCACCGGCCAGGTTCACATCGTCCAGCAGCGGGTTCTGGATCGCGGCTTCGGCCGCAGCCTGGGCGCGGTCATCGCCACGGGCGGTGCCGGTACCCATCATCGCCAGGCCCATTTCGGACATGACGGTGCGCACGTCGGCGAAGTCGACGTTGATCAGGCCCGGACGCACGATCAGGTCGGCGATGCCCTGCACGGCGCCCTGCAGCACGTCGTTGGCGGCACGGAAGGCCTGGATCATGGTCGCGTTGCGACCCAGCACGGTGATCAGCTTCTCGTTCGGGATGGTGATCAGCGAGTCGCAGTGCTGGCTCAGTTCCTCGATGCCCTTCAGCGCCACCTGCATGCGGCGACGGCCTTCGAACGGGAACGGCTTGGTGACCACGGCCACGGTCAGGATGCCCATTTCCTTGGCCAGCTGTGCCACCACCGGCGCAGCGCCGGTGCCGGTACCACCGCCCATGCCGGCGGTGATGAACACCATGTCCGCACCCTGCAGGGCGTCCATGATGCGCTCACGGTCTTCCAGCGCGGCCTGACGGCCGACTTCCGGGTTCGCGCCTGCGCCCAGGCCCTTGGTCACGTTGGTACCCAGCTGCAGCTGCAGCTTGGCACCGCAATTCTTGATGGCCTGCGAGTCGGTGTTGGCGGTGATGAATTCCACGCCGTCCACCGCCGAGTTGACCATGTGCGCCACGGCATTGCCGCCGCCGCCGCCCACGCCAACCACCTTGATCACCGCATTGGGTGCCATCTTTTCGATCAGTTCAAAATGCGCCATGTCCGTGTCCTCGTTGTATCCGCTTTGGCTGGCATGGGCATTCGGGCGTCCTGCCGTCCTGCTGCATGCCGACGTTGCGGCTGTGTGGGTTGTGTGTTGCCGGTGTTGCGTTGTGCTACGGGTACTGCGGGTGCTGCGCCCGGGCGATGCCCGGTGTTACGGGTTCCGCGTCAGAACTCGCCGCGGAACCAGGTCTTGAGTTTCTTGAACATGCTTCCAGCGCGCCCGGTCGGCAGCGACGGTCGCCGCGGGTGCTCGATCTGGCTGCCCATCAGCAGCAGGCCCACGCCGGTGGCATGCACCGGGTTGCCCACCACTTCGCCCAGGCCGGTGACGTGTTGCGGGATGCCCACGCGAACCGGCATCTGCAGCATTTCCTCGGCCAGTTCGACCACGCCTTCCATCTTCGAAGCGCCACCGGTCAGCACCATGCCGGCGCGTACCAGTTCCTCGAAGCCGGAGCGGCGCAGTTCGGCCTGCACCATCTCGAAGATTTCCTCGTAGCGGCCCTGCACGGCCTGCGCCAGCGAATGGCGCGGCATGCGGCGCGGCGGGCGGTCGCCCACCGACGGCACCTGGATGCTTTCCTCGGCGGTGGCCAGCTGGGCCAGGGCGCAGGCATAGCGCACCTTGATCTGCTCGGCTTCCGGGGTCGGCGTGCGCAGCATGTGCGCGATGTCATTGGTGACGTGGTCGCCGGCGATCGGCAGCGAAGCCGTGTGGCAGATCGCGCCCTGCACGAACACCGCGATATCGGTGGTGCCGGCGCCCATGTCGACCAGCACCACGCCCAGCTCGCGCTCGTCAGCGGTCAGCACCGCCACGCTGGAGGCCAGCGAGGACAGCACCAGGTCGTCCACCTGCAGGCCGCAGCGCTGGACGCACTTGCTGATGTTGGCCGCAGCCGACTGCGCGCACACCACCAGGTGGGCATGCACTTCCAGGCGCACGCCGGTCATGCCGACCGGGTTGCGGATGCCTTCCTGCGAATCGTCCAGGACGTACTCGCGCGGGATCGCGTGCAGGATCTTCTGGTCGGCCGGGATCGCCACGGCCTTGGCCGCATCGAGCACGCGATCCAGGTCGCCCCAGGTCACTTCGCCGTCGCGGATCGGCACGATGCCGGGCGAATTCTTGCACTGCACGTGGTTGCCGGAGATCGAGGCATACACCGAGCGGATCTCGCAGCCGGCCATCAGCTCGGCTTCTTCCACCGCGCGCTGGATCGACTGCACGGTCGATTCGATGTCCACCACCACGCCACGCTTGAGCCCGCGCGACTCGTGCGAGCCGATGCCGATCACTTCGATCGGGTTGCCCGGCGAGTACTCGCCCACCAGCGCCACCACCTTGGAGGTGCCGATGTCCAGGCCAACGATCAGCGATTTGTCACCCTTGCGATTCATGTCCTTTCCTGCGTCCTGCTGGCTGGGGTCGCCGGCGTTTTCGCCGGCGTGGCCGGGGTACCCCAGCTCAGCGTGAAACCATTGGTGTAACGGAGGTCGGCGCGCTCGATCGGCGCGTCCTGACGGTTGAGCTGCGGCAGCACCTTGACGAAGCGCTGCATGCGCGAGCGCGCGTCGTCGCGGCCGACCACCACTTCGGTACCGTTGCTCAGCACCAGCGACCAGCTGCCGCGCGCATCCATCGTCACCCGGCGCACGTCGACGCCGGCCGGTGCGAACAATGCACGCGAGTCGCTGTACAGCTTCATCACTTCTTCGGTCTGGCTGTCGGGGCCATCCAGTTCGGGCAGCGCCAGATCGGCCAGCTTCTTCGGCGTGGGGAACAGCTTGCCCTGCTCGGAAACCAGGCGGTCGTTGCCCCAGCGCGCGAACGGCTTGTGCTCGACCAGGGTCACTTCCAGCACGTCCGGCCACTGCTTGCGCACCTGCGCGCTTTCCACCCACGGCAGCTGCTCCAGGGCGTCCTGCGCGTCCTGCAGCTTGACCGCGAAGAAGCCCGCGTGCGCGTACGGCAGCAGCACCTGCTGCAACTGCTCGGCCGGCACCCGCTTGAACTCACCATGCACGCGCAGCTTCGCCAGCGGCCAGCGCTCGGCGCCGACCCAGCCATTGACCACGGCCACCACCGGCAGTGCAACCACCGACAGCGCCAACAGCCAGACGAAGATGCGCAGCACCGCGTTCATGCGTGCGAGGCCTCCAGGGTCTGTTCCAGCACGCGCCACACCAGCTCTTCGAAGCTGATGCCGGCCTGGCCCGCGGCCTTGGGCACCAGCGAATGGCTGGTCATGCCCGGCGCGGTATTCACTTCCAGCAGGAAGAAGCAGCCGCTGCTGCGGTCACGCATCACGTCCACGCGGCCCCAGCCACGGCAGCCAGCGGCACGGAACGCGGCCAGCGCGATGCGGCGGATTTCCTCTTCGTCGTCACCGTCCAGGCCTGGGCACAGGTACTGGGTGTCCTCGGCAATGTACTTGGCGTTGTAGTCGTACCACTGGCCCTTGGGCACGATGCGGATCGACGGCAGTGCGACATCGCCGAGGATGGCCACGGTCAGTTCGTCGCCCACCACCATCTGTTCCATCAGCAGCTGGCCGTCGTAGCGCGCGGCCAGCGCCACGGCTTCATCGAGGCCGGCGTCGTCGGTGACCCGGCTGATACCCACACTGGAGCCTTCATTGGCCGGCTTCACCACTACCGGCAGGCCCAGTTCGGCTGCCAGTGCATGCACCGTGGTCGCGTCCACCTTCCGGTACTGCGGGGTGGGCAGGCCCAGCGACAGCCACACCTGCTTGGTGCGGATCTTGTCCATGCTCAGCGCCGAGCCCAGCACGTTCGAGCCGGTGTACGGCACGCCGAAGGCGTCCATCAGGCCCTGCACGATGCCGTCCTCACCGCCACCGTTGTGGCCATGCAGGATGTTGAACACGCGATCGATGCCACCGGCGGCGAGCGCCTTGGCCAGCGCCGGAATGCCATCCACCGCGAACGCATCGACGCCGCGCGACTGCAGCGCTTCCAATACGTTGCGGCCGGAGTCCAGCGACACCTCGCGTTCGCTGGAGCTGCCGCCGAGCAGCACGGCGACGCGGCCGAACACGGCCGGGTCGGTCACGCGCAGCGGCGGGAAGGTCAGCGCGCTCATGCCTCGCCCTCCCCCTTGAAGCCTTCCACCGCAATATGGGTGGCCACGGCACCGATGTCGCCGGCACCCATCATCAGCAGCAGGTCACCGTCCTGCAGCACGTCCGGCAGCACGCTGGCCAGCTCGGCGGCCTTGCCCACCACCACCGGCTCGCTGCGGCCACGCGCTCGGATGGCGCGGGCCAACGCATGCGAATCGGCACCGGCAATCGGTTCCTCGCCGGCCGGGTAGACCTCGCTCAGCACCAGTGCATCGACGCTGGACAGCACCGCGGCGAACTTGTCGAACTGGTCGCGGGTACGGCTGTAGCGGTGCGGCTGGAAGGCCACCACCAGGCGCTTGTCGGCCCAGCCACCACGGGCGGCGGCAAACACCGCTTCCAGCTCGCTCGGGTGATGACCGTAGTCGTCGATGATGCGGACCTTGGCGCCGCTGGCGGTGGTCACTTCGCCCAGATCGTTGAAGCGACGGCCGACACCGGCGAAGCCTTCCAGCGCGCGCGCGATCGCGTCCGGTGCCACGCCCAGCTGCCAGCCCACCGCAGCGGCGGCCAGCGCGTTGAGTACGTTGTGCTTGCCCGGCAGCGCCAGCACCACTTCCTGGCTGGTGCCCTGCGGCAGGCGCAGGGTGAAGCGCATGCGCGAACCTTCCTGCACCACGTTCTCGGCACGTACGTCGGCCTGCGGGCTCATGCCGTAGCTCATCACGTGGCGCGGGGTCTTGGCGGCCAGCGCAGCCACTTCGGGATCATCGATGCACAGCACCGCCAGGCCGTAGAACGGCAGGCGCTGCAGGAACTCGGCGAACGCCGCCTGCACGCGGGCGAAGTCGTTGCCGTAGTTCTCCAGGTGATCGGCGTCAATGTTGGTGATGATCGACATCAGCGGGTTCAGGCGCAGGAAGCTGCCATCGCTTTCGTCGGCCTCGGCCACCAGCCACTGTCCACCGCCCAGCTTGGCGTTGGCGCCGGCAGCCAGCAGCTGGCCACCGATCACGAACGTCGGGTCGAGCCCGCCTTCGCTCAGCACCGCAGCGGTGAGGCTGGTGGTGGTGGTCTTGCCATGGGTACCGGCCACAGCGATGCCGCGGCGGAAGCGCATCAGCTCGGCCAGCATCGCCGCACGCGGCATGATCGGAATACGCTGGCTGCGCGCTTCCATCAGTTCCGGGTTGTCTTCGCGGATGGCACTGGAGACCACCACGCAGTCGGTGCCCAGCACGTTGGCTGCGGAGTGGCCGCGCATGATGCGCGCACCCAGGCTGGCCAGGCGACGGGTCGCCACGTTGTCGGCATTGTCCGAGCCGGACACCTCATAGCCCAGCGTCAGCATCACTTCGGCGATACCGCTCATGCCGGTGCCGCCGATGCCGACGAAATGCACGCGCGGGAACGCGCGCACCAGGTCGTTGGTGTCGTGCAGGCGACGGATCATGCGCGGCCTCGCGCAGGGCAGGCGCGGTGGCATGCCTTCTTCATACAGCTTCCTCAAGAATGATATCGGCGATGCGCTCGGCGGCATCGACCTTGGCCAGGGCACGCGCGGCTTGCGCCATCTGCATGCGGCGGGCGGGATTTTCGGACAGATCGCGCAGCAGTGCGGCAATGCCGTCGGCCAGCGTTCCGTCCTGCTTCAGCAAAACCGCCGCGCCGCGCTCGACCAGGTACTCCGCATTGCGGGTCTGGTGATCGTCGACGGCAGCGGGGAAAGGCACCAGCACGCTGCCGACACCCACCGCACACAGCTCGGCCAGCGTCGAAGCGCCCGCACGGCACACCACCAGGTCGGCCCAGGCGAAGGCCTCTGCCATGTCGGCGATGAATGGGGTGATCTCGGCCTGCACGCCGGCCTTGGCATACGCCTCGACCGCTTCGGCATGCAGCTTCTCGCCGCTCTGGTGGCGAACCTGCACCGGCACACTCGTGCCCAGCGCAGCAATCGCCTGCGGCACGCCGGTGTTGAGCGCACGCGCGCCTTGGCTGCCACCGACCACCAGCACGCGCAGCGGACCTTGGCGGTCAGCGAAACGCTGTTCCGGCGGTGCGATGGCGGCGATCTCCGCACGTACCGGGTTGCCGACGAACTCTTCGCCCTTGGCGAAGGTGCCCGGGAAGCCGGTCAGCAGCCGGCGCGCATAGCGCGACAGGATGCGGTTGGTCATGCCGGGAGCGCGATTCTGTTCGTGCACCAGCAGCGGCAGGCCGTGCAGGCGTGTGGCCATGCCCCCCGGGCCGGACGCGAAACCACCGAAGGCGACCACCGCACGCGGCTGGCGCTTGCGGATGATCATGCCGGCCGCGCGCAGCGCGCGCATCAGCCGCCACGGCGCGCCCAGCAGGGCCAGCTTGCCTTTGCCGCGCAGGCCGGTGATGGCCAGCGTGTCGATCGGAATGTCGTGCTGCGGCACCAGGCGGGTTTCCATCGCACCATCGGCGCCCATCCAGGTGACCGGTACGCCGCGGGCGCGCAGCACGCGGGCCACGGCCAGACCGGGGAAGATGTGACCGCCGGTGCCACCGGCCAGGATCATCACCGGGCGCACGTTATCGGTGGCTGCGCTCATGACAGCCTCCCGAAGGTCGGTTCGATGCGCGACTGCAGGCGGCTGGTACCGCGTGCGGCGTTCGCTGCAGCGGCAGCCGTCGGCTCGGCGCTCATCGGCACGCTGGCCGCAGCCGGTGCGGCCGGCGCGTCCACGGGTGCATCGGCCACGGCCTCGTCGCCACCGCCGATGCGCACGGCCTGGCGACGCTCGGCGCGCTTGAGCTCATAGGAGACGCGCAACAGCAGGCCCATCGCCACGCAGGTCATCAGCACCGACGAACCGCCGGAGGAGATCAGCGGCAGGGTCAGGCCCTTGGTCGGCAGGATGCCCAGGTTCACGCCAATCGAGACGAAGGTCTGCATGCTGATCCACAGGCCGATGCCGAAGGCGATGTAACCGGAGAAGTGGCGCTTCATTTCCACGCAGCGCATGCCCAGCCAGAAGGTGCGGCCGACCAGCAGCGCGTACAGGGCCACGATCACGCAGGTGCCGAGGAAACCGAATTCCTCGGCAGTAACCGAGAAGATGAAGTCGGTATGTGCTTCCGGCAGGTAGTACAGCTTCTGCACCGAGTTGCCCAGGCCAACGCCGGTCCACTCGCCGCGGCCCACGGCCATCAGCGCGTTGGACAGCTGGTAGCCGTCGCCCTGCTGGTCGGCCCACGGGTCCAGGAAGGATGTGATGCGGCGCATGCGGTACGGCTCGATGATCGCCAGCGCGCTCATGCCGACCAGGCCGATGATCACCGGCATCGACATGCGCGGCATGTTCACACCGCCCAGCACCAGCATGCCGGCGGTGATCGCCAGCAGCAGGGTCGAGGAACCGAAGTCCGGCTGCAGCAGCAGCAACAGCACCAGCGCACCGGCCACGCCCAGTGGCTTGAGCATCGCCGGCCAGGTCGCGTTGACCTCGTCGCGGAAGCGCACCAGGTAGCTGGACAGCCAGACGATGTAGAGCACCTTCACCGCTTCCACCGTCTGGAACTTGGAGATGCCCAGATTGATCCAGCGGCGTGCGCCGTTGACCGTGCTGCCCAGGCCCGGTGCGAACACCGCCAGCAGCAGCACGAAGCAGCCCAGCAGCAGCATCTGGTTGTACTGCTCGATGGACTTCAGTTCAGTGCGGGCGGCAACGACCGCCAGCACGATACCCACCGCCAGGAAGATCAGGTGGCGGTTGAGGTAGTAGAACGGGCTGCTCATCAGAGCGATCGAGCTGGACGCCACCATCACCACGCCGATGCCCGTGAGCGCGATGATCGCGCCCAGCAGCCACTTGTCGTAGCTGCCTTCGATGGCCTCAAGGCGTGTTGCCTGGCGGGACAGGTCGTTCATCTCAGCGCACCTTCAACGTGGCCAGGCCGATCAGCACGAGCACGACGGAGATGATCCAGAAGCGCACGATCACGCGCGGCTCCGGCCAGCCCTTCAGTTCGAAGTGGTGGTGGATCGGCGCCATGCGGAACACGCGCTTGCCGGTCAGCTTGAACGAGGCGACCTGGATCATCACCGACAGCGTTTCGATGACGAACACGCCGCCCATGATCACCAGCACCAGCTCCTGGCGGGTGATCACTGCGATCGTACCCAGCACCGCACCCAGCGCCAGCGCGCCGATGTCGCCCATGAACACCATGGCCGGATAGGTGTTGAACCACAGGAACCCCAGGCCCGCACCGGCGATGGCCGCGCAGATGATGACCAGCTCGCCGGCGCCCGGGATCTGCGGGATCTGCAGGTAGTTGGCAAACACCACGTTGCCCGAGGCGTAGGCGAACACGCCCAGTGCGCAGGCCACCAGCACGGTCGGCATGATCGCCAGGCCGTCCAGGCCGTCGGTCAGGTTCACCGCGTTGGAGAAGCCGACGATCCAGAAGTAGGCGATGGCCACGAATCCGATGCCGGCCAGCGGCAGCGCGATCGACTTGAACATCGGGATGTAGAAGGTCAGCGCTGCCGGCACGTCGGCCGTGTAGAACAGGAACAGGCCCGCGGCCAGGCCGAAGATCGACTGCAGCAGGTACTTCCAGCGCGACTTCAGGCCGTTCGGGTCGCGGCGGACGATCTTGATCCAGTCGTCATACCAGCCGATGGCGCCGAAGCACAGCATCACCGCCAGCACCAGCCACACGTAGCGGTTGCGCAGGTCGGCCCACATCAGCACCGACAGGGTGATGGTGAGCAGGATCAGCGAACCGCCCATGGTCGGCGTACCGGCCTTGGAGAAATGGGTCTGCGGACCGTCCTTGCGGATCGGCTGGCCGCCCTTGAACTGGGCAAGCTTGCGGATCATCGCCGGGCCGAGCCACAGCGACAGGAACAGGGCCGTCAACGCGGCAAGGATGGCGCGGAACGTCTGGTAGTTGAACAGCCCGAACAGGCTCTCCAACTGCTGCAACCATCGAGCCAGTTCATACAACATGCGGGGATTCCTCTCCTTGCGCCAGCAGCGCTTTGACAATCGTGTCCATGGCGCTGCCACGGGAACCCTTGACCAGGCAGCGCACGCCGGCGTGCAGCTCGTCCTTCAGCGCCTGCGACAGCGCGTCATGGGTGGCGAAATGACGGCCGCCTTCACCGAAGGCGGTGGCGGCAGCGGCGCTGAGCGGGCCCAGCGCATACAGGCGCTTGAGGCCAGCAGCGCGCGCGCGGAGCCCCACCTGCGCGTGCAGCGCTTCGGCGTCCGGACCCAGCTCGCGCATGTCGCCCAGCACCAGCCAACCCTCTTCCGGCGCGGCGGCCAGGGCGTCGATGGCCGCGGCCAGCGAACCGGGGTTGGCGTTGTAGCTGTCGTCCACCAGCACCGCGCCGTTGCGCAGCTGATGGGCGATCTGGCGGCCCGGTACCGGCTGTGCTTCGGCCAGGCCGGTCGCGATCAGCGCCAGATCGACACCGGCGGCCAGCGCCAGGCTGGCAGCGGCCAGCGCATTGCTGACGTTGTGGCGACCCGGCAGGCCCAGCACCACGCGGGCTTCGCCGCCCGGTGCGACCAGGGTGAACTGGCTGCCCTGGGCGCCGGCGCGGATGTCGCGCGCGGTGATGTCCGCGGTGTGCTCCAGGCCATAGCGCAGTACGCGGCAGCGCGGCGGGGTGCCGACGAAGTGCTGTTCGAACCAGCGGCCGTAGGCATCGTCGACGTTGATCACGGCCACGCCATCGGCCGGCAGCGCGGCATAGATCGCGCCCTTGGTCACTGCCACGCCGAGCAGGCTGCTCATTCGTTCCAGGTGCGCCGGGGCGATGTTGTTGACCAGCGCATAGCGCGGGCGGGCGATATCGGTCAGGTAGGCGATGTCACCCGGCTTGCCCGCGCCCATCTCGTAGACAGCGTAGTCGGCATCTTCCGGGGCATCGATCACTGCCAGCGGCAGGCCGATCTCGTTGTTGCGGTTGCCCGGGTTGGCGTAGACCACCTTGTGCGCATGACGGGCCACCTGCTGCAGGATGGACAGCAGCAGGCTCTTCACGCTGGTCTTGCCGTTGCTGCCGGTGACCGCGAACACCTCGGTATCACGGTCACGCTGCATGCCGGTGGCGATCTTCGCCAGCGCCAGTTCGCTGTCGGCCACCAGCACCTGCGGCAGTTCGATCGGCAGCAGGCGCTCGACCAGCAGCGCGCTGGCACCGCGCGCCTGCGCGTCGGCGGCAAAGTCATGGCCATCGAAACGCTCACCGCGCAGCGCCACATACAGGCTGCCCGGGCCGAGGCTGCGGGTGTCATTGCTGACCGCATCGATGGCCACGTCGTCGCCGTGGATCTCGCCGCCGGCCCAGTGTGCGATCAGCGAAAGCAGGGTGCGCTTCATGCGATGCCCTCCCCGGCCTGCGCGCTGAGCACACCGGCCTTGGCGGCCAACGCAGCGGCGGCCACTTCGGTGTCGTCGAAGTCATGGCGCACGCCATTCACTTCCTGGTACGGCTCGTGGCCCTTGCCAGCGATCAGGATGATGTCGCCGGCACCGGCACGCTTCACCGCCAGGCCGATCGCACGCGCGCGGCTGCGCTGCACGGTCACGGCGGAGGCATCGGTGAAGCCGGCCAGGATGTCGGCCACGATCACGTCGCCATCTTCGCCACGCGGATTGTCGTCGGTGACGATGACCTGGTTGGCCAAGCGCTCGGCGATCGCGGCCATCTGCGGGCGCTTGCCGGTATCACGCTCGCCACCGCAGCCGAACACGCAGAACAGCGTGCCCTGCAGGTGGCCGTGCAGGCTGTCCAGCGCCTGTTCCAGTGCGTCCGGGGTATGCGCGTAATCGACCACCACGGTCGGCAGGCCGTCTTCGCCGCCCAGGCGGTTCATGCGGCCACGGATCGGCTGCAGCGCCGACAACACCTCGGCAATGCGCGGCAGCGGCTGACCCTGCGCGTGCAGGGTGCCGGCCACGGCCAGCAGGTTGTCCACGTTGAAGCGGCCCAGCAGCGGCGACTGCACCGCCGCGCGCTGGCCGTCGATGACCAGTTCGAAGGCAATGCCACGGCCGTCCAGCTGCAGCGCCTCGGCGCGCACGCTGGCATCGGTGGCACCGCGCGAGCTCAGGCCGATCGGTTGCACGCCCGCCGGGAGGCCGGCGAACAGCTGGCGACCGAACGCGTCGTCAAGATTGATCACCGCGGCCTTCAGTCCCGGGCGATGGAACAGCCGTGCCTTGGCCGCGCCGTAGCTGGCCATGTCGCCGTGGTAGTCCAGATGGTCGCGGGTGAGATTGGTAAACACCGCCACGTCGTAGTGCACCGCATCCACGCGGCCCTGGTCCAGCGCGTGCGAGCTGACTTCCATCGCTACCGCGCGCGCACCGGCATCACGCAGCTGCGCCAGCAGCGCATGCATCTGCAGCACCAGCGGCGTAGTGAAACCGGTCGGCTCAACCGAACCATAAAGTCCGGCGCCCAACGTGCCGATACTGCCACTGGGCGTTCCGAGCAGGTGCCAGGCCTGGGCCAGCAGCTGCACGGTGGAGGTCTTGCCGTTGGTGCCGGTCACGCCCACCATCGCCATCGCCCGCGACGGTGCGCCATGGAACTGGTCGGCCATCGCACCCATGCGCGCGCGCAGGCCCGGCACAGCGATCGCATCGTCCGGTGCCGGCAGTTCGACCGGTGCCGGCGGTTCGAACAGGATGGCGCCAGCGCCGGCCGCACGGGCCTGCTCGACAAAGCCCAGGCCATGCGCGCCGAAACCGGCGATGGCGACGAAGGCATTGCCGGGGCGCACGGCGCGGCTGTCCAGCACCAGGCCGGTCAAAACGGGATCGTGGCCCGCCAGGGCCACATCCGGAAGCAACTGCGAAAGCAACATCGAAGGACTCATTGCGTGCCTCCCGTAGCGGGCGGCGTCTGGGCTTGCGCGCTGGGCAGCGCAGCGTCGAATTCAGCGGCGGCATCCACCGGCAGCGCGGCCTCGGCCGGCGGCGCGGGCAGGATCGAGGCCGAATGGCCGACCTTGCCGGACTGCTGTGCGGCCAGCCACGACTGCAGGTCGTCCAGCGGCACGTCCATCAGGCGCAGGGTGCCTTCCATCACGTTGTGGTAGACCGGCGCCGACACCAGGCCGCCGTAGAACTTGCCGGCCTGCGGGTCGTTGATGACGATGACGGTGGCGAAGCGCGGATTGGTGGCCGGCACCACGCCGGCGAACAGCGCGTTGTAATGGCCGCGCTCGTAACCACCCGGGCCGGTCTTGCGCGCGGTACCGGTCTTGCCGGCCACGCGGTAACCCAGCACCGCCGCCTGCTTGGCGCCGCCTTGGGTAACAACCGTTTCCATCATCGCCACCACCTGCCTGGCGACGCTCTCATCGATGATCTGATGCGCTTCGTTGCGCTGGCCTTTGACAAAGGTCGGCGCGATCAATTTGCCGCCATTGGCCAGCGCCGAATAGGCGGTGGCGATCTGCAGCGGGGTCACATTCAGGCCGTAGCCGTAGGACATGGTGGTCTTGGTGGCACCGTCCCAGTTGGCCGGGCGCCGCACCACGCCACCGGATTCACCCGGGAAGCCGCTGTGCGGCACCGAGCCATAGCCGAAGCGGCGCACGCCGTCATAGAACACCTGGTCCGGCATCTTCGCCGCGACCTTGGCCGCGCCGATGTTGGAACTGCGGGTGATCACGCCAGTCACGTTCAACACGCCGTTGTTGCGCGGCACGTCGCGGATGGTGAAGCGCGCCACCTGCATGTAACCCGGGTTGGTATCGATGATGGTGTCCTTGGTCACCGCACCGGCCTGCAGCGCGGTGGCGATGGTCAACGGCTTCATCGTCGAACCCGGCTCGACCAGGTCGGTCACTGCACGGTTACGGCGCGCATCGGGCAGCGCGCCGGTCAGCGAATTCGGGTTGTAGGTCGGCAGGTTGACCATGGCCAGGATCTCGCCGGTGGTCACGTCCATGATCACCATCGAACCGCCGGCCGCCTTGTTGGCCACCAGCGCGTTGCGCAGTTCCTTGAACGCCAGGTACTGGATGCGGCGGTCGATGCTGAGGGTCAGGTCCTTGCCCGGTTCGGCGGCGCGCAGCAGATCGCTTTCGACGGTCTCGCCCTTGCGGTTGCGGATCACCCGCTTGGCACCGGCCTTGCCGCGCAGCCATTCGTCGAACGCCAGCTCCAGGCCTTCCTGGCCGCGGTCGTCGATGTTGGTGAAGCCCAGCACGTGCGCCATCGCCTCACCCTGCGGGTAGAAGCGGCGGAACTCGCGCTGCGCGGCCACGCCCGGAATCTTCAGCGCGACCACCTTCTCTGCCTCGTCCGGATTGATCCGGCGGCGCAGGTACATGAATTCCTTGTCCGACTTCTGCGACAGTCGGCTGCTCAGCTCATCCACCGACATGCCGACCGCCTGGGCCAGCTCGGGAATCCGCTCGGGCGAACGCAGCAGGTCCTGCGGGTTGACCCAGATCGAAGCGACCGGGGTCGACACCGCCAGCGGCTCGCCGTTGCGGTCGGTGATCATGCCGCGCGAGGTCTTGATCGGCAGCTCGCGCAGGTAGCGGGCCTCACCCTGGCGCTGGTAGAAGTCGCTGTTGATGATCTGCACGTAGGCCGCACGGCCCACCAGCGACACCGAGCACAGGCCAAGCGCAAGCGCGACCCAACGCAGGCGCTGGCGCAGGTTGAAGGCGTTGCGGGGGCGGTTGCGGCCGGTCTTGCTCATGGGCGCACCACCACGATGTCGGCGGCCTCGGGGAACTTCATGCCGAGCTTCTCGCGGGCGATGCGATCCACACGGTTGGCTTCGGCCAGGGTAGCCTGCTCCAGCTGCAGGCGGCCGAATTCCAGATTGATGTCATCGCGCTTGCGCTCAGCGCGCGACAGCTCGATGAACGTCTGACGGTGACGGTGACGCACGAACACGACGCCGATCGCCGAGGCCACGGTCGAGGCCAACAGGATGATCAGCAGCAGCCGGCTCATGCATCGGCCTCCCGCTTCTGGGCCACGCGCAGCACGGCGCTGCGGGCACGCGGGTTGGCCGCCAGTTCTTCGTCGGTAGCCTTGATGGCACCCCCGATCAGATCCAGCGTCGGTACGAACACCTCCGCCTCGGGCAGGCGGCGGTTGGCCGGCGGCGCCTTGGCCAGGCGGTTCATGTACTGCTTGACGATGCGGTCTTCCAGCGAGTGGAAGCTGATGATCGCCAGACGACCGCCGGGCTTGAGCCGCTCCACCGCCGCATCGAGGCCGGCTTCCAGATCGGCCAGCTCGCGGTTGATGTGGATGCGGATGGCCTGGAAGCTGCGCGTGGCCGGGTGGATCCGGCTCTTATCGGATCCCGACTTGCTGCGCGGCATCACCGAGCTAATCAGCTCAGCCAGTTCGGCGGTGCGGGAGAACGGCTGCTTCTCGCGGCGGGCCACGATGGCACGGGCGATACGGCGGCTCTGGCGCTCTTCGCCGTAGGTCCACAGCACGTCGGCAATCTCGCGCTCTTCAACGCGGTTGATCCATTGTGCGGCGCTTTCACCGTTGTCCGGATCCATGCGCATGTCCAGCGGGCCGTCCTTGCCGAAGCTGAAGCCACGTTCGGCCACGTCCAGCTGCGGCGACGACACGCCCAGGTCGAACAGGACGCCGTCCAGGCCTTCAGCCGTCGCATCCCACTGCAGCAGCTGGGCGAAGCTGCCACGGAAGATGGACACGCGCGGGTCCGGCGCGAAATCGCGCTCGGCTACGGCGATGGCTTCCGGATCCTTGTCCATGACCAGCAGGCGCCCCTCGGGACCGAGCTGGGTGAGCACGCCACGTGCATGACCGCCACGACCGAACGTGCCATCCAGATAACGTCCGTTTTCGATCACCCTCAGGCCTTCAAGGACCTGGGTGTACAGGACCGGCAGGTGCACCGCCGGCGACTGCGACACCGGAAGGTGACCGGCCTGCGCTTCTGGGCGCATCCGGGCACCCCGGCTCACAACTTCAGGTCGAGCAACCCATCACCCAGATCCTCGTCAGACAATGTCTGCTGGATCAGGGCCCGATGCGCCTGCTCGCTCCACAATTCGAACTTGTCGCCCATACCGAGCAATACCGCCTTCTTCTCAATGCCCACCGCACCGCGGTGGCTGGCGGGGATGCTGATGCGACCGTTGCCGTCCAGCTCAAGATGGGCGGCCGAGCCGACCAGCTTCTGCTGCAACAGGCGCACGACGCGCTGGGTGTTGGGCTTGGACATCACGTCGTCGCGGACCCGCTCCCATTCCGACTCTGCATACAGCCACAGGCAGCCGGCTTCGAACGGGTTGTAGGTCAGCACGAGACGGTTGTTGCTGGCGCGCGCGACGAGGTCGCGGTAAGCGGTGGGAACCGCCATGCGCCCTTTATCGTCAACTGTGATGGCCGTCTCGCCCTGGAACACGACGCGTGCACCTATCCTTCGCCCGGTGAAACATTGAACCACGAAAACCCACAAAACACCCGGATTTCCCTCTGATGCCCACCTTAGCAGCGGCCGAAGGGTTGTCAACAACTTTTCAGCGGGGAAATCGCCAGCCACATCAATGGCTTGCAACAACCTTTAGAGAATTGTTCAAGGCTTATCCACAAGTTGCTGATCCGTCTCAATTTTTGAGATTGAACGGAAGTTCAGGGCTGTGGACAGCGCGTGAAACATCGGCCGCGCATTCATCCAAAACGGGCTGGAAGCGGCGCCAGACTGCGCAAACCGTGCACAATGAGGCGATGTGCCTGCTCGCTCTTGGCTGGATGCACCACCCGCGCTGGCGGCTGGTGATGACCGGCAACCGTGATGAGTTCCACGCCCGCCCGACGGCGGCGCTGGCCCCCTGGCAAGATGAGACCTCCGTCATCGGGGGGCGCGACCTGCGCTCCGGCGGCGGCTGGGCGGGCGTCGGTGCCGCAGGCCGGATGGCGGTGGTCACCAATGTGCGTGATCCGCTGGCCTCCCAGACCGGTCCTTCACGGGGCGCGCTGGTGGCCGACTTCCTGCGCGGCCGCGACCCGGCCGCCGTGCATATCGACCGGTTGGCAACGGTGGCCGGCGCCTACGCGCCGTTCAACCTGTTGCTGGCCGACGGCCACAGCCTGGAGTTCCTGGGCAACCACCCCGCCGAGCGGCAGCGCCTGGGCCCGGGCGTGCATGGCATGTCCAACGGTGCGCTGGACGCGCCCTGGCCGAAGACCCGGCGGCTGATGGCGGCCCTTGAAGCCTGGCTGCAGGAAGACCGGGCCAGATCCCTTTCGCAAAGCGAAAAGGATCTGACCCCGGACCTGACCCCGCTCTGGGCCGCCCTGGCCGACGAACATCGCCCCGCCGACAGCGACCTGCCTGACACTGGCATCGGCCTGGAACGCGAGCGCTGGCTGAGCCCCGCCTTCATCCGCGGCGACGACTACGGCACCCGCGCCAGCACCGTGCTGCTGATCGACGCCGATGGCCACGGCCAGATCCACGAGCGCCGCTTTGGCCCACAGGGCGCAGCCAACGGACAGAGTCACGTCATTTTCTGACCGGGTCGTGCCGGCCGCTGGCCGGAATCTCTTTCCAGCAGGGTAGTGCCGGCCGCTGGCCGGCAACCTCCGGATCTTCGGGCAGGCCACGCCGCTGCCGGCCAGCGGCCGGCACTACCCGTCACTGCGATCCAAGGCTGCCAACGTCATTCAGCTTCCCGACGCAGCGCATTTCCGCCCGCGCCACAGGGCCTGCGTTGCCGCAGCCACCCCACTGTGCCCTTTTTGCGCTTGGCACTGTGTCTATAAATGCCGCCCGCAACCTCCCAAGGTGGTCATGCCCGGCGCCATGCCGCGCGATCCACACCCACAAGGAGGCCCCATGCGCCGCATCCTCATCCTGCTTGCCACCCATCTACTCACCCTCGGCCTTGGCTTCGGCCTGGGCGTCTATCTGCTGCCGATCCTGATCGCCCCCGATGACCCGCCGGTCGCGCAGGTGCAGGCCGCCATGAGTGATGCCACCTACCGCACCACCTTCCGTCGCGACCTCAAGGGCAGCGATGCGGTGCACTGGGCGGAAGGCAAGGTCAGCGTCAGCGCACGCCAGGTGGCCTTCGACGGGAAGATGGGACCGGGACCGGACTACAAGGTCTACCTGGTCCGCGATTTCGTCGACAACAAGGCGGACTTCCTGAAGATCAAGGCGCAGGCCCGGCGCATCGGCGAGGTGAAGACCTTCAACCGTTTCCTGGTCGATGTACCCGATGACGTCAACGTGGACGACTACACCACGGTGGTGGTGTGGTGCGAGCGCTTCTCGCAGTTCATTTCCGCAGGGCACTACCGATGCGCGGTTCACGCATATGGAAGAAGGAGGCGGAGCCGGCCGATAAGCCGGGTTCTGTCGTGGACAGTCATTCCTCTAGGCGTTACGTCACCGCAACGCTCAAGCAACCTACCCGGATCCAACGCGGGCCGCGCCAAAGGATCCCTATTTGGTCTTGCTCCAGGTGGGGTTTGCCGTGCCGGTCTGTTGCCAGACTCGCGGTGCGCTCTTACCGCACCATTTCACCCTTACCGGCCTTCCGAAGAAGACGTAGGCGGTATCTTTCTGTTGCACTTTCCGTCGGCTTGCGCCGCCCAGGCGTTACCTGGCACCTTGCCCTATGGAGCCCGGACTTTCCTCGGCACCCCCGAAGGGATGACGCGACTGTCTGGCCGGCTCCGCCAACGCACATTCTAGCCTACGCACGCCCTTCCTGCCGTGCTGATCGCGGCATCCGGTTCATCCATCCATGCATGGCGTGGATCTACCGATTCCGCTGCTCTGGTGGGTGCGGATTCCGCGTTGGTGGGTGCGGACCTTGGTCCGCACCATTCACTCGCCACAGCCAACGATTTTCCTTTTTGTCAGTCGATATTCAAAACACCCGACATTATGGAACAATGCCGTCATGGGAAACGCTGAGGCCAAGGCACGAAAGCTATTGCGACGCGCAGGCACCCTGCGCGCCCGCGAACTGGTGACTGCCGGGATCGCCCGCGCCCAACTGACCCGCCTGGTCGAGGCAGGCGCACTGATCCGGTTGTCCCGTGGCGTCTACGCGTTGGCGGAAAGAAAGAGCGACGACACCGATGATGGACTGCGGATCATTGCAGAACGCCTGCCACACCCCCGTCTATGCCTGCTGAGTGCCCTGCGCCTGCATGGCCTGACCACCCAAGCACCATTCGAACGCTGGGTCTCCATCGGCAACAGCGACCGCGTTCCGCGGATCGACTGGCCGCCCCTCCGTGTGGTCCGCATGTCGGCAACGACCCTCAATGCGGGGCTGGAAGAACGTCGCGTAGGCGGACGTCTCATATACGTCAGCAACGTAGCCAAAACCGTCGTCGATTGCTTCAAGTTCCGCAATCTCGTAGGGCTTGATGTCGCACTTGAAGCCCTGCGTGACGCGCTTCACAGCCGTGCAACCACGCCGGATGCGTTGATGGAGTATGCGCGGATCTGCCGCGTTGCCAGACTGATGAGACTGTACCTCGATGCCCTGGCTTGATCCCCTCTCCAACACCTCCCCACCGCGTTGCTTCCATCCGGCAACGGCTGCTCGATCTCGCACGCAAGCGGGGTGAGGACTTTCAGTTCGTGCTGGACAGGTTCGCCGTTGAGCGCCTGCTCTACCGGCTCTCCGCTTCTCGATACCGCAACCAGTTCCTGCTGAAGGGTGCCATGCTGTTCGCAGTGTGGTTCGACGCGCCGCACTGCCCTACACGGGATGCCGATTTCCTCGGATCCGGCAGCGCTGAGCCCGATCGCCTGCTACATATCGCACTTTCGCTCTGTGGAATGCCCGGGGACGACGGCCTGCGCTTCGATCCAGGCAGCATCGTCATCGAGGCCATACGTGAAGAAGCCACGTACGAGGGGCTGCGCATGCGCCTGATCGCACATCTGGGCCGCGCACGCTGCCATGTGCAGTGGGACGTCGGGTTTGGCGACGCGGTGATCACCCCGCCGCCGGAAATCACCTATCCGGTGATTCTGGAGGGATTCCCTCCAGCCTGCCTGCGCGTCTATCCACGCGAAACCGTGTTTGCCGAAAAGCTCGAGGCTATAGCGGCACTGGGCATCGCTAACAGCAGGATGAAGGACTTCTTCGACTTGCTGGCACTGATCCGTGAAGACGCCATGGATCGCCCGCACCTTGTTGCGGCCATTGGCGCGACGTTTGATCGACGAAGGACCCGGGCGCCAACGCCCCTGCCCTACGGACTGACTCAGTCATTCGCCGCAGATCCCCAGAAGCAGACCCAGTGGCGCGCCTTCCTGCGCAGGAATCGCCTGATCGCGCCGGACCTCTCTTCGGTGATTGCCGAGATTGCCGACTATCTGGACACCCTCGACACACCCGTACAGTCCTGACGCGGCAAGGCCTGGCGCTACCGCGTCCGCCCGGGTGGACGCGGACCTTGGCGCGGCCCGTTCATCCACGCATGGCGCGGATCTACCGACTCCGCTGCTCTGGTGAGTGCGGATTCCGCTCTGGTGGGTGCGGACCTTGGTCCGCACGATCCATCAACTGCCGTACAACGCCTTGCGCGGTGCGCCGGTCAGCTCGGCAGCCAGTTTGGCGGCAGTCGACGGCGGCAGATGCTCGCTCAGCTTGGCGTAGACGCGACGGCCATGCACCAGTTGCGCTTCTTCGTCATCACCCGCGCCCTGCACCATCACCACGAACTCGCCCTTGCGCTGGTTCTCGTCTGCTTCCACCTTCGCCAGCAGACCGGCCAGGTCACCATCGAGCACGGTCTCGAACAGCTTGGTCAGCTCGCGGGCCAACACCGCCGGGCGCTCACCGCCGAAGATCGCCGCCATGTCGGCCAGCGATTCGGCGATGCGGTGCGAGGATTCGTAGAACACCATGGTGCGTACTTCACCGGCCAGCGCCTGCAGGCGGTCGCGGCGGCCGCTGGCCTTGGCCGGCAGGAAACCCTCGAAACTGAAACGGTCGCTGGGCAGGCCGGCCACGCTCAGCGCAGCGATGGCGGCACAGGCGCCGGGAATCGGGCTGACCTTGATGCCCGCCGCGCGCGCAGCACGCACCAGGCGGAAACCGGGGTCACTGACCAGCGGGGTGCCGGCATCACTGACCAGCGCCAGCGATTCGCCGGCCTGCAGGCGCGAGACCAGGCGCTGGGCCAGGGCCTCTTCATTGTGTTCGTGCAGGGCCACCAACGGCTGCTGGATGCCGAAATGGGACAGCAGCTGGCCACTGCGGCGGGTGTCTTCGGCACAGATGGCCGCCACCGACCGCAGCACCTCCTGCGCGCGCGGGCTCAGATCGGCCAGGTTGCCGATCGGGGTGGCGACGACGTACAGGGTTGGCACACTCATTTCAGCGGTACTCACAGGGCAAGGGTAGAATCGTAGCGTGTACCCGGCCAAGGCCGCTGCCCTCATCGCATGGACCCGATCATGAACAAGCCCGCCGCACGGATCTCCGCCCTGTCGTTGTCGCTGATGCTGCTGGCCGGTTGTGCCACCACCAGCCTGACCAGCACGCCCGATTCGCCGGCCCAGAGCCAGGCGCTGGCGCTGATCGAACAGGGCAAGCCGCGCGACGCCGCGCTGCAGCTGGAAGCCCTGGCCGCCACCCTGCGCGGCGGCGCTCGCAGCAATGCGCTGGCCGACGCGGCCTGGGCCTGGCACCTGGCCGGTGACAGTGCGCGCGCGCGCAGCCTGCTGGGCCAGCTCACCGCCCGCCAGCTGTCCGGCGCCAGCCTGCAGCGCTACCAGCTGACCGGTGCCGAGCTGGCGCTGGCCGACAAGCAACCGGCGCAGGCGCTGGCCCTGCTGAAGGACCACGGCGACAACGTGCTGCCGGCGCTGCGTACGCGCTGGTATCTGGCCCGCGCCAACGCGCTGCAGGGCACCGGCGATGCCTTCGGCGCCGCCACCGAACGTGCACGCGCCCATGCCAGCCTGACCGGCAGTGCGCGCAGCGAGAACCAGGCCGCCATCTCCGGCCTGCTCGGTACCCTCGACGACGCCACTTTGCGCAGCCGTGCCGCTGCCCTGCCGGCCAACGATCCTCTGTACAACTTCGCCGGCCGTGCGCTGATCGCGCGCGGCCTGCCGCTGCCGCGCCCGTTCGACCGCGATGGCGCGGCCCAGTTTGATACCAGCAAGCGTCCGCCGGCGATGAGCGACGGCTACCGGCCGCCGGCCAAGCTGGCCGTGCTGCTGCCGCTCAGCGGCCGCCTGGCCACCGCCGCGCAGCCGGTGCGCGACGGCCTGTTGAGCGCCTACTACGGTGAAAGCCGTCGCCGCCCGGACATCAATTTCTTCGACACCGCTGGCACCCCGGCTGGTGCCCTCGCCGCCTACGACAAGGCCGTCGCCTCCGGTGCCGACTTCGTGGTCGGCCCGCTGGGCCGCGACGAAGTGGACGCCGTGTACGGCCGCCAGCAGCTGCAGGTACCGGTGCTGGCCCTGAACCGCGGCAAGGATGCACCGCCGGCCGGCAGCGCTGGTTTCTCGCTGGCACCGGAAGACGACGGCATCGTCGCCGCCGAGTACCTGCGTGGCCGCGAGCGCAACCGCGCGCTGGTGATCAGCAGCAACGACGACACCGGCCGCCGTTCCGCCGCCGCCTTTGCCCAGCGCTTCGCACAGCGCGGCGGCCAGGTGGTGGCCACGGTCAATGTCAGCGAAGCCGTCGGCGATGTCGGCGCGCAGGTGCGCAATGCCGGTCAGGTCGATGCCGTGTTCCTCGCCGTGCGCGCCCCGCAGGCCCGGCTGCTGGCGCCGCAGCTGGCGTTGGCCGGTGCCGGTGGCGCGACCCGCGTCGGCACCTCGCAGCTGACCGTCGGCAGCGGCAAGGTGGAAGAAGACGTGGCGCTGGACGGCATCGTCTACCCGAACGAAGCCTGGAATGTGCGCAGCGTGTCCGGCCTGCCGTCGGCCAGCCAGGTGGCCAGCGCGCTGCCCAGCGCTCGCGGCGCCGCTGGCCGCCTGTTCGCTTTCGGTGCCGATGCCTGGAAGATCACCGCCTATCTGGACAAGCTGTCCAACGAGGGCGGCCTGGACGGTGCCACCGGCACCCTGTTCCTGGACAGCAACGGCAACATCCTGCGCCAGCCGGCATGGTCCACCTTCAATGGCGGCCGGCCGATGCCGATCTTCGGTGGTCGCTGAGCGCAGCCAACGTGGCTCGGCGGTGGAAGCCGCCGCCGAGCTGCATCTGCAACAGGCCGGACTGCAGCCGCGTGCGCGCAACGTGCGCTATCGCGGCGGTGAACTGGACCTGGTGATGGACGACGCCGGCACCGTGGTGTTCGTGGAAGTGCGCTATCGCGCGCGATCGGATTTCGGTGGCGGCGCCGCTTCGGTGGATGCGCGCAAATGCCGGCGCCTGGCCCATGCCGCGCAACTGTACCTGCAGGACAACCCGGCGCTGGCCAATGCACCCTGCCGTTTTGATGTGGTTGAAGCCAGTGGTGAACCACCGCAGCTGCGGTGGCTGCGTGATGCGTTCCGGCTGGATGACTGCTGATGGTTACCGTCCGCTCTGGTAGAGGCCGACCTTGGTCGGCGCTTCTGTGCCAACCAAGGTTGGCACCTACCAGAGCGCAGCCTGGCCGGCACGACCACGGTGCGTGACTGATGCCTTCGATCATCACCCATGCCGCTGTGCCGTTGGCGCTCTGGTGCGCCGCTGACCGTGGCCGCATCCCGCCGCGCCTGCTGGCGGCCGGTGTGATCGCTGCGATGCTGCCCGATGCGGACGTATTGGCCTTTGCACTGCACATTCCCTATGCCGATGCCTTCGGCCACCGCGGTGCCAGCCATTCGTTGCTGTTTGCCTGCGTGCTGGCGGCGGTGGCCGCGGTGTTGGCGTTCTTTGGTAGCCGCCGGCCTTGGTCGGCGCCCCGCAACTCCGGTAGTCGCCGACCTTGGTCGGCGGTTTCGTGCCAACCGAGGTTGGCACCTACCAAGGCGCGGCTAACGGTGGCACCGACCCTACAAGCCGCGGCGTTCGTCTTCGTCTGCGCCGCCAGCCACCCCCTGCTGGATGCGATGACCTCCGGCGGCCTCGGCGTCGCCCTGGCCTGGCCATGGAGCGAACAGCGCTTCTTCGCGCCGTGGCGACCCATCCGCGTTTCTCCGTTCGCGCCGCAGTTCTTCAGCGCGCGTGGCCTCGCCACCGTAATGTCGGAACTGCGCTGGGTGTGGCTGCCACTAGCCGGCGCCGTTGTTGCCTGGAAACTGATCCAACCCGCTCCCGTTGCCCCACGAGATCCGTCATGAGTCCTGCCCTGCCTGCTGCCCTGGTTGCCGAACTGTCCGCCCTGCTGGGCGCGGAGGGCTGGCGCATGGATGACGGCGCGCTGGAGGCCAACGCGCAGGACAACTCATGGCGCCACCAGCGCCCGGCGGCGGTGGCGCTGCCAGCCGACATCGAACAGGTGCAGGCGCTGGTGCGGGCCTGTCGCGCGCATCGCGTGGCGCTGGTCGCGCGCGGTGCCGGCACAGGCACCACCGGCGCGGCGGTGCCGCTGCCCGGCAGTATCGTGCTGTCGTTCACCCGCATGGACCGCATCGTCGAGATCCGCGCCGGTGACCGTTGCGCGGTGGTGCAGCCGGGCGTGCTCAACGGCGCCCTGCAGCAGGCGCTGGCCCCGCATGGTCTGTTCTGGGCACCGGACCCCTCCAGCGCCGAGATCTGCAGCATCGGCGGCAACCTGGCCTGCAATGCCGGCGGCCCGCGCGCGGTGAAGTACGGCACCAGCCGCGACAACGTGCTGGGCCTGGTTGCCGTTACCGGCACCGGCGACGTGATCCGCTGCGGCGGTGCCTACACCAAGGACGCCACCGGCTACGACCTCACCCATCTGCTGGTAGGCAGCGAAGGCACGCTGGCACTGATCGTAGAAGCCACGCTCAAACTGACCCCGTTGCCAGTCAGCCAGGCCGGCCTGCGTGTGCTGTACCGCGATGCCGATGCTGCTGCGGCCGCCGTGTCGCGGTTGATGTCGCAGCCGGTGGTGCCCACGCGCCTGGAATTCATGGACGCTCGCAGCCTTGAGCTGCTACGTCTCAACGGTGCGGACGTACCCGAGGCTGGCGCGATGCTGCTGGTCGAAGCCGATGGTGACCACGACACCCTGCCCTACCTCCTGCAGGCGCTGGCCAGCGCCGCAGAGGGCGACGGCATGATCGAACTGGATGTGGCGATGGAAGGTCGTGCACGCGATCAGCTGTGGGCCGCACGCAAAGCGTTGTCGCCCGCACTGCGCAGCGTCGCGCCGGGCAAGATCAACGAAGACGTGGTGGTACCGGTGTCGCGCATTCCGGAACTGGTGGCCGGCGTGCAGGCACTGGCACGTGACTACGCACTCACCATCGTCACCTTCGGCCATGCCGGCAACGGCAACCTGCACGTCAACATCCTCTACCACCCGGATGATGCCGACGAGAACGCGCGCGCGCACGCCGCGCTGCCAAAGATCTTCGAGCTGACGCTGGCGTTGGGCGGCACGCTGTCGGGAGAACACGGCATTGGCCTGGCCAAGCGAGATTTCATGGCGAAGGCCTTCACCGCAGAAACGCTGGCGACGATGCGAGCGATCAAGGCCGCGCTGGACCCGGACGGCATCCTCAACCCCGGCAAGGTGCTGCCGCCGGTGTAGTGCCACTGCCAATGTGTTGACGACGACCCGCAGGAGCCCTCCCCAGCTGGAGGCGTCGCACTGTACCCGCTACGGACCTTCACGCTGCCAGCCGTCAACTGAAGCTCCATCCGGTGTCCAGTGTGCTTTGCAACTTGTTGCATGGGAAAACTGCGCCTTTGCCAGGAACATATCGCCAACAGCACCACACAGCTCTGACCCACGCCCGTCGTGAGCGCCAGCTGCCTGGTCCAGCGAGCCTGCAGTGACAGCACCATCGGCATCTCTGTGAGCCGTTGGCAACCGCCGAACGGGTTGGGTCGAAGCAACAGCGCCCACGCCCTGCGAACAAGGATGCCGAGATGTACAAGCCTCTCTATCCCCATGTCATCACCACTCTTGGCGAAGCCGCTGCGCGCCTGCCACATGACCTCGCGCCGATCCTGGAGCAGGCCCTGGCCGCGGTCAACGATGCGCGGTCGCTGGCAACGGTCACGTGTGAGTCCTGCCTGCAGCAGCGTCGAGGCAGGCAGCCGCAGGCTGACTGAGTACTGGATGTGCAGTTGCAGGCTGCTTAGCGACATTTGCAGAGCCGAGCCCATGCTCGGCTGCCATGGGGCACATCGCGATGAAAGCCGCGCTTCGCGCGTGAGCCGAGCGTAGGCTCGGCTCTGCAGCGTCGATGTCATCCAGCAACCGCGCACCGATACGGCAGCACCCGGTCATGCCCGGCGGTTTCAGTCGCGTGGCAGCGCCGGGCCATGCCCGGCGTCATAAATCAGACGAAGTGCTGGTATCCGCCGTCGGCGGCTTCGCCATCCACGTGCACGCCCTGCCCTTCGGCAATGCGACCGATGCGGGTAAGCGGCACGTCCAGCGATTCGGCCAAGTAGTGCAGTGCGTCGCGCTGGTCGGCGGCGGCGGTGAAGCACAGTTCGTAGTCGTCGCCACCACGCAGTGCGCAGTCGCGCGCGCCATCGCGGCCGAGCAGCTCACGCAGCGCGTGCGAGATCGGCAACGAATCGGCATCGACATGCGCGGCCACGTTGCTGCGCGTGGCGATGTGACCCAGATCGGCCAGCAGGCCATCGGATACATCCACTGCCGCGTGCGCGAACGCACGCAGGCGCAGGCCCAGGGTCACACGCGGCGTCGGCCGCAGCAGACGCAGGCGCAGGCTTTCGTAGTCGGCCAGCAGCGTGGCGGTGGCGATGCTCAGCGCAGCTTGTTGCCACAGGCGCAGCGCACCGGCGGCATCGCCGAGCGTGCCGCTCACCCAGATATCATCGCCCACCTGCGCGCGGTCGCGACGCAGGGCCTGCCCACGCCCAACCTGGCCCATCGCGGTCACCGACAGCGACAGCGGGCCACGCGTGGTGTCGCCACCGATCAGCGCGATGTCGTGCTGGTCGGCCAGGGCGAAGAAGCCATCGGCGAAGGCATCGATCCAGTCTTCAGTGGCTTCCGGCAGCGACAACGCCAGCGTGCACCACGCCGGGCGCGCGCCCATCGCAGCCAGGTCCGACAGGTTGACCGCCAGGGTCTTCCAGCCGATATCGAAGGCCGGGGTTTCCACCGGGAAGTGCACGCCGCTGTTGAGCGTGTCGGCAGTGACCACCAGTTGCTCATTGGCACGCGGCTGCAGCAGCGCAGCGTCGTCGCCGATGCCGAGCAGGATGTCGTCGCGCTCGAGGGTACGGGCGCGGATGCGGTCAATGAGGGCGAATTCGGCCAGGGACATGGGGCGTTCCCGCTGTTGTACGTGCCGCGCGGTGCGCGGTGGGCGGTAGTGCCGGCCGCTGGCCGGCAACCTCAGGATCCCTGCAGCTGCCGGCCAGTTGCCGGCACTATCACAGGTGGGTCAGTGACCCGATTCGACCTTGCGCCATTCCACGGCGGCACGATCCAGCACGCCGTTGACGTAGGTATGGCCATGCTCGGAACCGAAGCGCTTGGCCGATTCGATGGCTTCGTTGATCACCACGCGGTACGGCACGTCCAGGCGGTAGCGCAGCTCGTAGGCGGCCAGGCGCAGCACCGCGCGTTCGATCGCGTCCACTTCTTCGATGCCACGGTCCAGGTACGGGCCGAGCGCTTCGTCGATGTCGCGGCGGTTGTCGAGCACGCCGTGCAGCAGCGCCTCGAAGTACGCCAGGTCGGCGATTTCGCGGGCCTGCTCGTGGGCGAACTGGGCGATCAGCGACTGGGCGTTGCCGCCGGAGATCTGCCAGGCGTAGATGGCCTGCACAGCACGACGGCGCGCGCGCGAGCGCAGCACCGGATCGACACCATCGCGGCGGACGGGTTTACCGGAGGGCTTGCCCTGGGTGTTCTTGTTCATGGCAGCTGCTCCAGAAGATTGACCATTTCCAATGCGGCGAGTGCGACTTCCTCGCCCTTGTTGCCGTGGCTGCCGCCTGCGCGGGCCTCGGCGTCTTCAACGCGTTCCACCGCCAGCACGCCGTTCAGCACCGGCACGCCGAAGTCCAGCTGCACGCGCATCAGGCCTTCGGCGCAGCGATCGGCCACGTGCTCGTAGTGGCGGGTATCGCCACGGATCACGCAGCCCAGGGTAAGGATGGCGGCGTGTTCGTGGGCGGCGGCCAGGCGCGCGGCCACCAGCGGCAGTTCCCAGGCACCCGGCACGCGGATCACGTCGATGTTGGCCTCGGTGATGCCGTTGCCAGCCAGGCTCTGGCGGGCGCCAGCGACCAGCGTGTCGGTGATGCGGGCGTTCCAGCGGCTGGCCAGGATGGCGAAGCGCGCCGATTCGGGAGTGCGAAGATCGCCTTCGAAGTGGCTCATATGCGGCTTGGGGGACTCGATAAGGGGGTAA